>JBILYL010000229.1:0-4999 GCA_044377775.1 Bacteroidia bacterium | reverse complement strand
AATTAGGTTATAAAGTCGGCTTGCTTTCTACTGTTAAAAATCAAATCAACAACGATGTACTTCTTTCAACACATACAACACCGGATGCAATACAATTAAATGCATTGCTTCGTCAAATGCTGGAGAAAGGCTGTACGCATTGTTTTATGGAAGTGAGTTCACATGCTGTTGTTCAGAATCGTATCAATGGAATCAGTTTTATTGGTGGCGTTTTTACAAATATCACGCACGATCATTTAGATTATCATAAAACATTTGACGCTTACATCAAGGCTAAGAAACGTTTTTTTGATTTGCTGGGAAGTAAGGCATTCGCACTTACAAATAAGGATGATGCAAATGGAGAGGTGATGTTGCAGAATTCTAAAGCAACGAAGAAAACATATTCCTTGCGTTCCATGGCGGATTTTAAATGTAAGGTTGTCGAAAATCAGTTTAGCGGTTTGCTTTTGAATATTGATAATCAAGAAGTGTGGAGCAAACTTATCGGCAGTTTTAATGCCTACAATTTATTGGCTGTATATGCAACTGCTGTTTTGTTGAAAGAAGATAAAACAAATGTTCTTACAACTTTAAGTTCTCTTTCTTCTGTTGAAGGACGATTTCAATACATCCGCACGGATAATGGAATTATTGGAATTGTTGATTATGCGCATACTCCGGATGCTCTTCAAAATGTTCTGAAAACAATTTCTGATATCAGAACGGGTAATGATCAAGTAATAACTGTTGTTGGATGTGGCGGTGACAGAGATGCAGCGAAACGTCCGATGATGGCTAAGATCGCTTGTGACTTGAGTAATAAAGTTATCCTGACTTCCGATAATCCAAGAAGTGAGGAGCCGGAAGTAATCATCAAACAAATGCAACAGGGTGTTGATGCGGTAAATAATAAAAAAACAATTTCTATTACTGATAGAAGTGAAGCAATAAAAACAGCTTGTTCTTACGCTAAGCCGGGTGACATTATTTTGATAGCTGGTAAAGGACATGAAAAGTACCAGGAAATAAAAGGAGTAAAGCACGATTTTGATGATATGTTGGTGTTGCAGGAAAATTTAAAATTATTTGAAAAATAATAAACCATATAAGCAATGTTCTACTATTTATTCGATTTTTTAGACAAACAATTTAATGTTCCGGGAGCCGGGGTGTTTCACTATATCTCTTTTCGTGCTGCAATGGCTCTGATTGGATCACTTTTGATTTCATTGGTTTTTGGAAAACGAATCATCAATTTACTTCATCGGAAACAAGTTGGTGAAACGGTTCGTGATCTTGGTTTGAATGGGCAATTAGAGAAAAAAGGCACACCAACTATGGGTGGATTAATTATCCTGTCAGCGATTGTTGTCCCTACTTTGTTGTTTGCGAAACTTCATAATGTTTATATTATTCTATTGCTGCTTTCTACTGTTTGGCTTGGTGCAATCGGTTTTTTAGATGATTATATTAAGGTCTTCAGAAAAAATAAAGCAGGTCTTGCTGGAAAGTTTAAAGTACTCGGACAAATCGGTATCGGACTTATTGTTGGTATCACACTTTATTGTAATGATGAAGTGGTCGTGAAAGAAAAAATATTTGCTGGAAAAATTCCAACGATGGATGTTGTTAGTACTTCCGAACAAAATACTCAAATCGCAATTTATTCTGAAGATGCAACGAAGTCGATGAAAACGACAATACCCTTTGTGAAAAATAATGAATTTGATTATTCCTCTCTTCTTTCATTTTTGGGTGAAGGTTATGAGAAGTGGGCTTGGATCATTTTTATTCCTTTTGTGATCATCATTGTTACTGCCGTTTCCAATGGAGCCAATATAACCGATGGGATAGATGGTTTGGCTACCGGCACTTCTGCTATTATTGGTGTCGTCCTTGGTATCCTTGCTTATGTCTCCGGTAACACTGTGTTCGCTGATTATTTGAATATTATGTACATCCCTAATTCGGGTGAGCTGGTAATTTTTATTGCTGCATTTGTTGGAGCATGTGTTGGTTTCCTCTGGTATAATTCTTTTCCTGCTCAGGTTTTTATGGGTGATACCGGCAGTTTGGCCTTGGGTGGAATCATCGCAGTATTTGCGATTGCTATTCGTAAAGAATTACTTATTCCAATTCTATGCGGGGTTTTTCTGGTTGAAAATGTATCTGTAATGCTTCAGGTTGCTTATTTCAAAAGAATGAAAAAGAAATTCGGGATTGAATATGCGCGTGAAAACAGACTTTTTAAAATGGCGCCTTTGCATCATCACTATCAAAAATTAGGAATGCATGAATCCAAAATTGTATCTCGTTTTTGGATCATCGGAATTATGCTGGCTGTTTTAACGATTGTAACATTAAAACTAAGATAAATGAAACGCTTAGTAATACTTGGCGGAGGAGAAAGTGGTGTTGGTACAGCGGTATTGGCATTAAAAAAAGGATTCGAAGTTTTTCTTTCTGATAAAGGAAAACTAAAGGATAAGTACAAAGACGTTCTTTCAAAATATGAAATTAAGTGGGAAGAGGAACAGCATACTGTTGAGCTGATTCTGAATGCCGATGAAGTGGTGAAAAGTCCGGGTATTCCCGATAACGCTCCTTTGATAAAAGCGTTGCATGAAAAAGGTATACCGGTGATATCTGAAATAGAATTTGCAGGAAGATATACAGATGCAAAAAAGATTTGTATCACCGGGAGTAACGGGAAAACAACTACAACGCTTTTGACCTATCACATGATGCAAAAAGCAGGCCTGAAGGTTGGGCTTGCCGGAAATGTCGGTAAAAGTTTTGCGATGCAGGTTGCTGAAAATGACTTTGATTATTACGTGTTGGAGTTAAGCAGTTTTCAGTTGGATGGTATGTTTGAGTTTAAAGCAGATATTGCAATTCTTCTGAACATCACTCCTGATCACTTAGATAGATACGATTATAAACTTGAAAATTATGCGGACTCAAAATTTAGAATCATTCAGAATCAAACAGAATCAGATGCATTAGTTTATTGCATTGATGATGAAGTGACAATGAATACGATAAAAAATAAAAATATTAAAGCAAATCAATATCCTTTTTCTATAAAAAAACAATTTGAAATCGGAGCTTATTTAAATGAAAACAACCAGATAGTAATAAATACAAATAACACAAATCCCTTATTTATGACAATACAAGAACTAGCACTACAAGGAAAACACAACATCTACAACTCAATGGCGGCAGGTGTTGCGGGTAAGCTCGTAGAGATCAGAAAAGAAACAATTCGCGAAAGTCTTTCTGATTTTCATAACATCGACCATCGTTTGGAATTGGTAGGTAACGTTCATGGAATCGAATTTATAAACGATTCAAAAGCTACAAATGTAAATTCTACATGGTATGCCTTGGAGAGTATGAACAATCCTGTTATTCTCATCTTAGGTGGTGTTGATAAAGGGAATGATTATTCCATGTTGACTGATCTTGTGAAGTCGAAAGTGAAAGCGATCATTTGTTTAGGTACTGATAATAAAAAGATCATTAAGGCTTTTTCAGGAGTGGTTGATACTATTCTTGAGGCAAAATCGGCTAAAGAAGCTGTCGCTCAATCCTACAAAATTGGTAAAAAAGGGGATACTGTTTTGTTGTCACCTGCTTGTGCAAGTTTTGATATGTTCGAAAATTATGAAGATAGAGGTACTCAATTTAAGCAAGCTGTTCGTGCTTTATAATACTATTGGTTTGTGTTATTTTAAATGTAAAAGATAATGGAGAATAATAAATTACTAAAAGATCAGGAGAGGTTAAATCAGTCCCTTTTGTCACGAGAACGTGTTCGTTCCTCTGAAGATGATCACCAACTAGAATTTGTAGATGAAATAAATGGTGTTGCATTTATCAATGATTCGAAATCCATCCGGCTTACTGCGACTCGTAATGCACTGGAGTCCATAAAGACTTCGGTCGTTCTTATTGTTGGTGGAGAAGATAGCGAAAATGATTATTCCGTTCTTTCGCAACAGGTAAAACAAAAGGTTGTTGCTATTGTGTATTTAGGAACTTCTAGTGAAAAGATTCTTAACTCTTATTCTTCTCATAAAATGCTATTCGCGAAAGCATTGACTATAAAGGAGGCTGTTCAGATTTCTTTTGCTTATGCAATTTCGGGTGATGTTGTCTTGTTTTCACCTGCTTGCTCAAATTCTCATTTATTCGATAATTATCAAGGTCGTGGAAATGAATTTAAACGTATCGTAAAATTATTAAAAGGCTAAGAAACGATTTTTGAATTTTATTCCGACAGTTATGATGGAGTAATATTCTGATCTAGAAATAATATATGAACTTATTTAAATACATAAAAGGTGATAAGGTAATTTGGACAGTAGTGCTTCTGCTTTCATTGTTATCCATTTTGGTGGTTTATAGTTCAGTTGTTGCTTTGGCCTACCGCTACAAAAATGGCGATACAGGTTCCTATCTGATCAAACATATTTTTATTGTTTCCTCTGGAATCTTTTTGATGTATCTGATTCACAAAGTAAAGTATACGTATTTTTCCAGGATATCCCAGATAGCAGTTATTTTGGCTGCACCACTATTATTATACACCTTGTTGAAAGGTGTAAGTGCCGGAGATGCTTCCCGTTGGTTACCAATACCCGGAACATCATTGACGTTTCAAACTTCCGATTTTGCAAAATTGGCACTCATTGCTTATGTTGCGCGAATCCTATCGATAAAACAAGATGTCATCAAAGATTTCAAGCAAGGTTTTTTACCTGTAATTATTCCTATAGTTGTTATTTGTGCCTTAATTTTTCCTGCCAATTTTTCTACAGCGGCTCTGCTTTTTCTGACTTGTCTGGTTTTAATGTTTGTTGGACGGATGAATGCAAAACACTTGTGGCTACTGATTGGATCCGGGGTTATTTTTGTTGCATTTCTGGTGCTGATCATCTGGAATTTTCCGAATGCGATTCCCCGTGGTACAACTTGGAAAGCACGTATTGAAAATTTCAGCAAAGGGGAT
>JBILYL010000042.1:0-12549 GCA_044377775.1 Bacteroidia bacterium | reverse complement strand
CTAAGATTGCAATTGCCAGAGGTATTGTTCCTCAAGGTCCGGGGAATAGTATTTCTCGAAATTTTTTGCCCCAAGCATCTTCGGATTTTATTTTTGCGATCTTGATTGAAGAATGGGGAATCATTACCGCCATTATTATTATTTTTTTATATGTTGTATTGCTTTTTCGGGGTGTTAGAATTGCAAATAACAGTGAACGCACATTCGGTAGTTTGTTGGCAATCGGTCTTACGTTCAGCTTGGTTTTTCAGGCAATGATCAATATGGCTGTTGCAGTAAATTTATTTCCGGTAACCGGCCAGCCTTTGCCTTTAATAAGTATGGGAGGAACATCTATTTGGTTTACCAGTATTTCACTTGGAATTATTTTAAGTATTAGTCGTGAAACAGAAGTAAAAACGGAAGGAGGGGAATTTGCAACCACTTAAAATAATTATTAGTGGAGGAGGAACAGGCGGACATATTTTTCCTGCCATAGCGATTGCTAACGCCATAAAGAGTTTGCGTCCAGATACCGAATTTCTTTTTGTTGGTGCGGAAGGTAAAATGGAAATGGAAAAAGTTCCGGCTGCAGGTTATAAAATAGAAGGCCTTTGGATCTCAGGTTTTCAAAGAAAATTGTCGCTGTCAAACTTAGCTTTCCCTTTTAAGGTGATCAGTAGTTTGATCAAAGCAAAAAAAATATTAAAATCGTTTAAGCCGGATGCTGTTATTGGTACAGGTGGTTTTGCAAGTGGACCGATGCTGCAGGTTGCTGCACGAAATGGTATTGTAACACTCGTGCAGGAACAGAATTCATATCCGGGAATAACGAATAAAATTCTTTCCAAAAAAGTAGATCGTATCTGTGTTGCATACGGTGGAATGGAAAAGTATTTTCCCAAAGAAAAAATTCTCTTAACAGGTAATCCTGTTCGTCAGGATATTTTATCGCTGGATGGAAAAAAAGAAAGGGGACTTGAATCTTTTGGATTGAATAATAATAAGAGGACGATACTCGTAATTGGGGGTAGTTTAGGTGCCAGAACAGTGAACGAAAGTATTATTACTTGTTTGGAAGCATTTGAAAAAAATAATATTCAATTGATCTGGCAAACTGGTAAGGGTTTTTATGAAACCGCGAAACTAGCCGTTTCAAAATATGAAAACAATGGTATAAAGGCTTTTGATTTTATTCAAAAAATGGACTACGCCTATGCCGTGGCTGATCTGGTTATTTCAAGAGCCGGAGCTAGCTCCGTTTCTGAGTTGTGCTTAGTGAAGAAACCTTGCATTTTAATCCCTTCGCCAAATGTTGCAGAAGATCATCAGACAAAAAATGCAATGGCCTTGGTTACATATAATGCGGCACTTATTATTAAGGATGTTGATGCACGTGAAAAATTGTGTGAACAGACAATTGCATTAATAAATAATGAAGAACATTGTTTTAAGTTGTCTGAAAATATAGGAAAATTGGCGTTTCAGGATTCAGCAATTGTTATTGCAAATGAAGTGTTGAGTTTGATAAATAGAAAAAAGTAAAATGGACTTGTCTAAAATTCATAGTGTTTATTTTCTCGGAATTGGCGGTATCGGCATGAGTGCCCTTGCACGTTATTTTAATGCCATGGGAAAGAAAGTTGCCGGCTATGATAAAACACCAACAAGACTTACAGATGAATTGATTGCCGAAGGAATTGAAATCCATTTTGAAGATCATATTAGAAATATCCCTGCATATATTAAGGAGCTTCCTTATGATGTTGATAATATATTAATCGTTTTTACACCTGCTGTTCCAAAAGACCATAGCGAGTATGTTTTTTTTAATTTAAATGGGTTTAACATTAAAAAACGCGCTGAAGTTCTGGGGATGATAACACAAACTGGACATACGATCGCTGTGGCTGGAACGCATGGTAAAACGACTACATCATCTTTGGTCGCTCATATTTTAAAGTCAGCCGGACTAGATCCTTCTGCTTTTTTAGGTGGGATTACACAAAATTACAATACAAATTTGTTGCTGAGTGAACGGCTGAAAGTTCAAAACGATTCTTCCGATAAGGAGCATATGATTGTAGTTGAAGCGGATGAATATGATCGTTCTTTTTTAACGCTCCATCCCGAAATAGCCGTTATCACCTCAGTTGATGCGGATCATCTGGATATATATGGTGATCCCCGTCAGGTGGAAGAATCTTTTTCGTTGTTTGCAAAACAAGTGAAATCAAAACTGATTCTGAAAAAAAATATTGTTTCGAAGATTAATACTGATGGAAGAACCCCGATCACTTATGCTGTAAATGATGATTCGGCTGACTACTTTGCTCAGAATATCAGAATTGAAAACGGATTTTACATTTATGAAATCATTACTCCCTTTAATATTTTTGAAGATATAACATTGGGTTTACCCGGTTTGCACAATGTTGAAAATTCAGTTGCGGCTGTTGCTATCGCTTGCCAGCTGAATATTTCTGAAAGGGTTATAAGGGAATCGTTAGCATCTTTTAAAGGTGTGAGAAGACGTTTTGATTACCATATTAAAACAGAGACGTTGATTTATATCGATGATTATGCGCATCATCCAGAAGAGTTGAAAGCGTCCATCAGCTCCGCGAAAGAAATGTATCCAGGTAAAAAAATTACCGGAATATTTCAACCGCATTTGTTTTCCCGTACCAGAGACTTTGCGGATGATTTTGCAAGAAGCCTGGATCTGTTGGATGAATGTATTTTGATGGAAATATATCCTGCACGAGAATTACCAATTGCCGGTATTACTTCACAAATGCTTTTGGATAAAATGAAGCTGTCGAATAAATGTATTTGTCAGAAAGATACCTTGCTTGCAGAACTGGCTAATAGAAGTCTTGAAGTACTCATGACGATGGGTGCCGGTGATATCGATACATTTATTGAACCAATTAAAAAACAGTTAACTAAGTAGTTGAAAAAAATTAAAAAAATACTATTCATTTTTATTTGGTCCGTCTTGGTAGTCGGATTGCTTGTGACTTTGGGTTTTGTAAATAAACAACAAGATGCATTGCTTTGCGAAAAATTGAACGTTACTGTTAATCAGGAAAATGATTTGTATTTTCTTGATAAATTGGATATCGTTAATTTGATACGTGACAGAGGTGATTCAATTATCGGGCAGCCGAAGTCCACCGTAAATGTTGCTGCAATTGAAAAAGCATTGAATAGTCATGCTAATATCGCGAATGCCGAAGTTTATATGTCTATTGATGGTGAAGTAAAAGTGGATGTTTTACAACGTAACCCTGTAGTGCGGGTTATTAATATGGATGGTGATAGTTATTATATAGACAGCGATGGAACATTTATGCCATTGTCTGATAAGTATACTGCTAAAGTTTTGATTGTAAATGGTGTGATTGCTGAACCTTATATCAAACGCTACACATATTCTATTTCAGATATCGGTAAAGATAGTTTGTTGAACGCTACGAGCATTTTGGATGAAGTATTTGCTATGGCAAATTATATTAATGCAGATAAATTCTGGAGTGCTCAGATACAACAGATCTATATTAACAAAGATAGAGATATGGAGCTTGTTCCTATGGCAGGTGATCAGAAAATAATATTTGGCGACACGATCGCTATGGATGAAAAATTTAAAAAGCTTTTGACATTTTACCAGCAAGGTCTAAACACAACCGGCTGGTGGGATAAATATTCGGTAATTAATTTGAAGTTTAAGAATCAGATCGTTTGTACTAAAAAATAAATTATAATTGTTATAACATGGAACCATCAGAAATTGTAGTAGGCTTAGATATCGGAACAACAAAAATTGTTGTTATTGTAGGTCGTAGAAATGAATTCGGAAAAATTGAAATTCTTGGAATGGGAAAATCCGAATCTTTTGGTGTTGCAAGAGGTGTGGTTCAGAATATCGATCAAACTGTTCAGTCTATTCAAACGGCTGTTGCCGAAGCGGAAGCGAAATCCGGTGTTGATATTAAAGTCGTTAATGTTGGAATTGCCGGTCAGCATATCAGAAGTATGCAGCACCGTGGAATAAAAACGCGTGCAAGTATTGAGCAGGAAATCTCTCAGAATGATATCGATTCTCTTATTGATGATATGTATAAATTAATGATGGCTCCCGGTGAAGAAATTATTCATGTGCTTCCGCAGGAATATATCATCGATAATGAATCCGGAATAAAAAATCCAATTGGTATGTCCGGTATCCGCCTGGAAGCAAATTTTCATATCATTACCGGGCAGATTGCTGCAGCACGAAATATTTATAAATGTGTTCAAAAATCAGGATTGGAAGTTTCCGAATTAACATTAGAACCGCTTGCTTCTGCTGATGCTGTTTTGAGTAATGAAGAAAAAGAGGCTGGTGTTGTATTAGTTGATATCGGAGGTGGTACAACTGATGTTGCTATTTTTCAGGATGGAATCATTCGCCACACTGCTGTTATTCCTTTTGGTGGAAATGTGATAACAGAAGATGTGAAAGAAGGATGTACGATCATTAAAAGTCAGGCAGAACTTTTGAAAATAAAATTTGGTTCGGCTTTAGCGAGTGAAAATCAGGAAAACGAGATTGTTTCAATCCCGGGATTGAGAGGCCGTGCACACAAAGAAATTTCTGTTCGTAATCTTTCTGCGATTATTCAGGCTCGTATGGAAGAAATAGTAGAGCATGTTTATTATGAAATTAAACATTCCGGTTACGAGAAAAAATTAATTGCAGGAATTGTCGTTACTGGTGGTGGTGCTCAATTAAAACATGTTTCACAGTTGATAGAATATATTACAGGAATGGATACACGTGTCGGATATCCGAATGAACATCTTGCAAAAGGTAGCGAAGATGTTACGAGTCCTCTGTTTGCTACGTCTGTTGGGTTAGTTATGAAAGGTCTGCAAACATTGGATAAACAAAACAAGAAGATGGTTTCAACGGCAGATGTTAAAGGAGGAATTAAAGGTCATTCAAAAGAAAGAACTACAGGCTTTTTTGATAAACTAAAGAGTTTCTTTGATGAAGATGCTTCTCAAAAATAAGCCTTTGAGAGGATTTAAAAATTGGAATTCGACCTGAAATAGTTCGGAAATTGATATAGAAATTAACAGGTCATAGTTAGTAACTATGAGTGTAAGCGTTAAATCTACATTAAAAAAAGTCCCAATTTTATGGCATAATAAAATTAACATTGGTTGACAGCCAACAATATCAAACGTTTTAAATACAAAAACAAAATGATGAAATTTGATTTACCTATCGACAACTCTTCAATAATTAAAGTAATTGGAGTAGGTGGTGGCGGAAGCAACGCTGTAAACCACATGTATAAACAAGGCATCAAAGGTGTTGATTTTATTGTTTGTAATACAGATCAACAAGCATTGGACATGAGTCCGGTTCCATTGAAAATTGTTTTGGGTGCAAGCCTTACCAAAGGTCGTGGTGCAGGATCGCTTCCCGAAGTAGGAAAAAATGCTGCAATCGAAAATATTGAAGAAGTAAAAACGCTTTTAGCGAATAATACAGAAATGGTATTTATAACTGCTGGTTTAGGTGGTGGTACCGGTACAGGTGCTGCTCCGATCATCGCTAAAGCAGCTAAAGAAATGGGAATTTTAACAGTTGGTATTGTTACGATCCCTTTTGGATTTGAAGGAAAAAAACGTAAAGCGCAAGCTGATGCAGGTTTAGAAGCATTAAAGGAAAATGTTGATACATTACTTGTGATCAGCAATGACAAATTGCGTGAGATCTACGGTAATTTAAAAGTGACGGAAGCTTTCGGTCATGCAGATGATATTTTAGCAACTGCTGCCAAAGGTATTGCTGATATCATCACAACTACTTTACAGATCAACACCGATATCAATGACGTGAAAACGGTAATGAAAGAAAGTGGTGTTGCTATTATGGGTTCTGCAATGGCAAGCGGTGAACAACGTTCATTACGTGCAGTGGAACAAGCAATGTCTTCTCCTTTATTAAATGATAGCAATATTAAAGGTGCACGTTATGTATTAGTGAATGTTACTTGTGGTGAAGATGAGATCACTATGGATGAGTTCGGAGAAATTACTGATTATATTCAGGATGCTGCCGGCATGACTGCTGAAGTAATTAAAGGATATGGTGTTGATCCTTCTTTGGGTGATAAAGTGAATGTGACAATTATCGCAACCGGATTCAGTTCAAAAGCAGATGTTGGTATTCAAATAGAAAAGGCACCTGCTAAAAAAGTGTTTTCATTATTAGATGAGCCTCAGGCGGAACTTACAACTATCGCTGACCTTGCACCAAAAGCAGAGGTTGTTGCATTGATACCTGCAGAAATGACCTCTTATATTAAAGAAGATGTTTCAGCTTTTGTAAATGAAGTACAACCAGTAACAAATGAAATCGTTTCGGAAGAAACTTGTTTTGTTACAAATGAATCAATTGATGTAACCAATGAATTTGCTGAAGAAGCGTTCGTGTTTTTTAAAGAAGAGACAACAGAAGAAGTTGTTGAGCCGGTTTTCGAAGTAGAGGAAGAAAAACAACAGATCACTTTCGAATTTGATGTTACGAATAATATCGTTGCTTCTGAAGAATCAATTTTTGTCAATTCATTCGAGGAGCCTGTTTCTAAAGTTGAACCGATAATCGAAAGCAAAGAAGAGAATACATTTATTTCAAAGGTGCAGGATGATGAGCAATTGAAAAAAGCGCAGGATCGTGTTGCTAAATTGAAAGAGTTGAGTTTTAAATTGAAATCTCCAAATGGTTTGTCTGAATTAGAAAATGAACCTGCTTATAAAAGAAGAAATATTAATTTGGATTCAACACCTCATTCTTCCGAATCTCAGGTATCCCGTTATACGTTGTCTGAAGGAGACGACAAGAAAATTGAGATCAAACCTAACAATTCTTTTTTACACGATAATGTTGACTAATAGAATTGGTTTTAATGTTAAAAAAGTCCCGCACCTTGCGGGACTTTTTTTGTTAATGTCTCTCGAGCTGAAATTCACGATCCACATATGATTGATTCATATCACGCTGGTTTTTGATTCAAGTCATGCTTATATGTAAAGTTCAAATTTACATTTGCAGAAATGTATTCTAAGCATCAGCAAGATGAAAGTAGTTGTAGCCGTATATCAATCACATGAAAAAGCACTTGATGCTGTGAAGGCTTTGGGTGAATCAGGTTTTCCATTAAAACAGGTTTCCCTGATTGGGAAAGTAGAAATGATTGACAATCAAATGAGCATCAGGTCGCTCGATTCTGTTAAGAATACTCCCATTTTAGTTGGTTCTGTTGCAGGAAGTGTAGTAGGTTTATTAAGCGGTCTTGGAATTTTTGCAATTCCTGGTTTTGGCTTTTTGTATGGTGCAGGTGCTGTTGTTGGTATTGTGGGTGGTTTTGATCTTGGTATTGTTACGGGTGGATTGGTTACTCTATTAGCGACATACGGTATAAAAAAAGATTCAGTAGTAAAATATGAAGAAAGTATTTTGGCCGGTAATTTTTTGGTTATTGTGCAGGGGGATTTAAAGGAAGTTAAGCAAGCAGAACGTGTCCTCCATACCGAAGGTAAATATTTAAAATACACACAATTGTTTCGGGAATATATCGATTTTGAACCCGAGCAGAAGCTTTTGAAAAATAAAGAATTAATTTATAATTCTTTTGATTCATAATTTTATCTCATTTTAAAATATCGTTTTTCTGCGCATCTGATTTGGACACAAAGCGTCTTCTCTATTCTGCTTGATAACAAATCCTGTTACGACTCTGTTTTTTATTCGGGATTTAGTTTCCTGATTCATTTGTTCTACTCATTGGAATTTTCTTAACTTTAAACTTTCAAACCTTTTCTCAAACTATGTTGGGATATAAATTTTTAAATATGGCCTTAGAAGAAAAAATAAATGCTGATATTAAATCAGCAATGCTAGCGAAAGAAGCTTCCAGATTAGAAGCATTACGTGCTATTAAATCAGCAATTTTGTTGCTAAAAACATCCGCTGAAGGACTTAATGATGATACAGAAATTAAGGCGCTTCAAAAAATGGTAAAGCAACGCAAGGAAACGGCCGATCTGTATGTGACACAAAATCGTAAAGATCTAGCAGATGTAGAACTTGCGCAAGCTACCGTGATTGAAGCTTATCTCCCTCAACAAATGGGCGAAGAAGAAGTGAAAACTGAGATTGCAAAGATTATTACTGCTGTTGGTGCTGTATCTGCCGCTGATATGGGCAAAGTTATGGGTGTTGCTTCAAAACAACTTGCAGGTAAAGCTGATGGGAAACTGATTTCTACTATCGTTAAAGAGTTGCTTAGTAAATAATAGTTTCATGTTGGAATTGTTTTATCCTTTGCGATAACCATTCTATTTCTTAAAATAAAAAAGGTGCTAAAATTATTTTAGCACCTTTTTTATTTTAAGAAATAAGTTTCAGGAAACATTTCTGTTTTTATATTGGAAATTGCAATCCCAGAGAAAGGATGTTTTCAAAAGCCCAAAAATGGTGATTTGCTTTCCCTTCGCCAATAACTAATACATTCGTGTAGTTTGCAAATGCTCCTTTTGCAGTGTATTCAATAAAAACATATTTAAACGCATCGTAACGCAAGCCTGCTTCAACTCCCATGCAATAACCTGCAATGTGAAATCTATTATTCAGGTTCTCTCCGAAAAGGGTAACTTCTGTACGCGGAATCACCGGACCTGCACCAATTTTTACTATCCCGCTCAACCAGTGTTTTTTATCATTTGATACAAGCAGTCGCTGACGTTTTATAAAATTTAACATAAGGAAATTCGCTCCGTCAGAATGTTCGAAATGTAAAAAGTCTATAGGACTGATCAACGTATCCTGATTGATTTCTTGTCCATGAATAGTGCCTTCAACATGAAGTGTCTGATAATCTTTCATGATGTATTTTGTATGATCGAAATTAATCTCGATACCTAAATCTTTTTTGTTGTTGAAATAATAACCTAAACGATAAACATATTGTGGAATGGTAAGATCTGTTCTCGCAATATCTTTAAATCCCGGGCGATCGGTTGCTTCAACATCATAGATCGTAAAATCATACGATTTAGGAGTCCCCTTTTGCTGGTCGTATTCAGTCGTTGTGTTTTTGAAATGTATATCACTTTTCGAAAACCAATCTTTGTTGTAACCCCATGAAAAATAAAATGTTCCTTTTCCGATCTTTGATTGAGATGGACAATCGCAAATGTCTTGTGAAAACAAATGGGTTGTGAGTAATAAAATACTTGCCGAAGTAATTAAAATAATCTTTTTCATTGTTGTTAGTGTTCTTTTTTGTTCTTGCCGGTTATTCCTATAAGAATTAAAACAGTCCATGGCATATAAAATGGTGCAAGTGCTATCGCTGAAACATTTGCGATCAGAAATAGCAATAGCGTTATCAGGATCGTTATTCCTAATCCAATAATTCCTGCTTTGGTTACCCGGTTCAATCTTATAGTATTTTATACAAAGATAATTAATTCATTTTTGCTTAGTTTATTTTTTATCTGATTAATGTCATATTTCAGAAACAAAAAAACCCTTGAAATTCAAGGGTTTTTTTGTTTCTGAAATTATTTTGGATTACATCATTCCACCCATTCCGCCCATTCCCGGATTGCCCATAGGCATTGCGGAAGCTTCTTCTTTTTGTTCTGCTAAAACACACTCAGTTGTTAAAAGCATTGATGCAATAGATGCTGCATTTTCCAATGCTACACGCGCTACTTTCGTTGGATCAATAACACCGGCTGCATACAGATTTTCAAATTTATCTGTGCGTGCATTGTACCCGAAATCAGCTTTCCCTTCACGTACTTTCTGAACGATTACTGCTCCTTCTAAACCTGCATTTGCAACGATCTGACGTAATGGTTCCTCAATCGCACGAATTACAATTTCGATACCTGTTGTTTCATCCTGATTTGCACCTTTCAGTTTTTCTAATCCACTAATTGCTCTGATATAAGCAACACCACCTCCCGGTACGATTCCTTCTTCAACTGCTGCACGCGTTGCTGCTAATGCATCGTCCACACGGTCTTTCTTCTCTTTCATCTCCACTTCTGTAGCTGCACCAACATACAATACTGCAACACCACCTGCTAATTTAGCCAAACGTTCCTGCAATTTTTCTCTATCGTAATCCGATGTTGTTGTTTCTATTTGTGCTTTAATCTGATTAACGCGTGAAGCGATGTCTGCTTTCTTTCCTTTTCCCCCGACAATAGTTGTATTGTCTTTGTCGATCGTGATTTTCTCAGCACTTCCCAACATGTTTAATTCAGCATTCTCTAACTTGTAACCTCTTTCTTCTGAGATCAACGTTCCGCCAGTTAAGATTGCTAAATCCTCTAACATTGCTTTTCTTCTGTCGCCAAAGCCAGGAGCTTTAACAGCTGCAATTTTTAATGAACCGCGGATTTTATTTACAACTAATGTTGACAATGCTTCACTGTCAACATCTTCAGCAATAATTAAAATTGGTCTGCCTGTTTGAACTGCTTTCTCTAATACTGGAAGTAATTCTTTCATGATAGAAATTTTCTTGTCTGTAATTAAAACAAGCGGATTATCTAAAACGGTTTCCATTTTATCTACATCCGTTACAAAATAAGCAGAGATATAACCTCTGTCAAATTGCATTCCTTCTACAACCTCAACAGTTGTTTCTGTTCCTTTTGCTTCTTCAACTGTAATTACACCTTCTTTTTTTACGCGTTTCATGGCTTCTGCAATTAATTTTCCAATTGCATTGTCATTGTTAGCGGAAATCGTTGCGACTTGTTCTATTTTTTTATTGTCGTTTCCAACTTCTTGGGATTGTTTATGCAAGTTTTCTACAACAGCAGCAACTGCTTTGTCAATTCCTCTTTTTAGATCCATCGGATTTGCTCCCGCTGCAACATTTTTTAAACCCGCTGTTACAATTGCTTGTGCAAGTACTGTAGCTGTTGTTGTTCCGTCTCCGGCTGCATCTGCTGTTTTTGAAGCAACTTCTTTTAACATTTGAGCTCCCATGTTTTCAACAGGATCTTTCAATTCAATTTCTTTTGCAACAGTAACTCCATCTTTGGTAATGCTTGGTGCGCCAAATTTTTTATCGATGATCACATTTCTTCCTTTTGGTCCCAATGTTACTTTTACTGCGTTTGCTAATGCATCAACTCCTTTTTTTAGTCTGTCTCTTGCATCAACATTGAAAAATATATCTTTTGCCATTTTTTTATAGTTTATGTTTAGTTTGAATTATTAATTGTTTTTATTGGTCACTCATAATCGCGTTAAAACTAATCTAACAGAAGTAATACGGAAATTTGATCTGGTAAATTCTTTTTGATAAGCTGTTCGCAGCCTATACTATTGCGAAAATATCGCTCTCTCTCATTATTAAAAAATCTTTTCCCTCTACCTGAACTTCTGTTCCTGCATATTTGCCATACAAAACAGTATCACCAACCTGCACTTCGGGCTTGTTGCCTTTGTCATCTTTGTCGCTTACCGCAATTACTTTACCGCGTTGTGGCTTCTCTTTTGCCGTATCCGGAATGATGATCCCACTCGCTGTTTTCTCTTCAGCAGCAGCTGCTTCAACTACAACTCTGTTTTGAGTTCCCGCAACTGGCTTGATGTTTACTTTTGAAGTTGTTTTTGCCATTGTATTTTATTATTAATTGATTTAATTTAAATTTTTTAAATATAATTTCGGGCTTTCTATTGTCAGAAATTATACCAATCACTACATCTTCTTATAATGTAGACAATATTGCAGTATATAGGACTTATCAAAAAAAAATGTCAGAATCATGAATGACTTTCTGACATTTTTTAAAAATATGATTTTGAATTTTATTACTCAGTTGGAGCCGGTGCGCCCGGAGTAGCTGGAGCCGGAGCTGCAGGTGTTGGTGCAGTATTGCTAGCAGGTGCCGAAACATCCTCGCTGCTCATCTTGCGCGTTGTTGATTCAACTCCGGTGCCTTTTGTAACACCATCACCTGTTTTGGTAAATGATGTTGAAAGTACACTTAATACAAGCAATGATGCTGCAAGTGTCCATGTTGCCTTTTCTAAAAAATCAGCTGTTTTACGAACACCCATCACTTGATTAGAAGATGCGAAAGAAGATGCTAATCCACCGCCTTTTGAATTTTGTACTAAAACCACTAAGATTAAAAGCACACAAACTACTATAATTAATATTGAAATAATTGATCCCATGGTAAATTACTGCTTTTGTTGATTAATTAATTTTCTTAAATTTTTAATTTGGGATGCAAAGTAAAGTCTTTTTTCTGGATATTTCAAGCGTAAATTTTCATACGCCTTAATTGCCTTTGCATAATTACCTTGTAAAACGTATATTTTTGCAAGCGTTTCGCTAACAAACGTAATGTCTTCAGCCACACTTTGCTTGGCCATATTCACCGGACTGTAAAATTCGGTTTTCTGACGGGTTAGTTTCGGTTCATCTTTGATGAATCTGTCAATTAATTCAAATGCACTTAGTTGATCTT
>JBILYL010000179.1:0-5883 GCA_044377775.1 Bacteroidia bacterium | reverse complement strand
AAAAAAATATATTATTATTATGGGTGAAAATTTATTGTCAAAAGGTTTTTTGGATGTACCGATTGATTATTCGTTAGATTTGTTCTCAGAAATAAACAAACTGAAAAAAGAAAAAAATGCAATCATCCTTGCCCACTATTACCAAGATGCCGACATTCAGGATATTGCTGATTACATTGGTGATAGCCTCGGACTTTCTCAGGAAGCTGCCAAAACGAATGCAGACATCATTGTTTTTGCAGGTGTTCATTTCATGGCTGAAACAGCTAAAATTCTTTCTCCCGGAAAAAAAGTTTTATTACCTGATCTTAATGCAGGTTGTTCATTAGCAGATTCTTGTCCTGCCGAAAAGTTCGCTGAATTCAAAAAATTACATCCGGATCATTTGGTAATTTCTTATATAAATTGTTCTGCAGATATTAAAACTCTTACTGATATTGTTTGTACTTCCACGAATGCTGTTCTGATCGTTGAAAGTTTACCGAAAGATCAAAAAATAATATTTGCTCCTGATAAAAATTTAGGTGCCTATATCAATAAAAAAACAGGGAGAAACATGTTACTCTGGAATGGTGCTTGCATGGTTCATGAAATATTTTCTTTGGAGAAAATTACAAAATTAAAGAATCAACATCCGGGAGCTTTATTGTTGGCTCATCCTGAATGTGAATCTAATTTGCTTGATATTGCTGATTATATTGGTAGTACAACCGGTATTTTAAATTATTCTACCAGATCTGATGCCAAAGAATTTATTGTTGCTACAGAAGCTGGTATTATTCATCAGATGCAAAAAGCTAATCCGAATAAGTCATTTATACCGGCTCCACCGAATAATTTATGTGCTTGTAATGATTGTCCCCATATGAAATTAAACACGCTTGAAAAGCTTTATAATTGCCTTAAATTTGAACAACCTGAAATAGTATTATCAGATGAATTGATTAATAAGGCCAAAAAACCAATTTTAAGAATGCTCGATTTATCAGCACAATTCGGATTATAATTTTATAATTATCTCATTATCAATTACTTAATAATATAATAATATTTCATATTTTTCTATTTTCTGGTAATGCTGATAAATCATTACTTTTACCGACTTTTTAATATATAAAAATGTTTAAAGAATACGATGTAATTGTTGTTGGTGCCGGTCATGCCGGTTGTGAAGCTGCTGCTGCTGCTGCGAATATGGGTTCTTCTACTCTATTGATCACTATGAACATGCAGACAATTGCTCAAATGAGTTGTAATCCTGCAATGGGCGGAATTGCAAAAGGTCAAATAGTACGTGAGATTGATGCAATGGGTGGATATTCTGGAATTGTTACCGATAGAACCGCTGTTCAATTCAGAATGTTAAACCGATCAAAGGGTCCCGCCATGTGGAGTCCAAGAGCTCAAAGTGATAGATGGAAATTTGCTGAAGAATGGCGTTTGATGTTAGAGGCTACTCCTAATCTTGATTTTTGGCAGGATATGGTAAAATCTCTAATTGTAGAAGACAATAAAGTTTGCGGTGTTATAACCGGTATGGATATTGAAATACGTTCAAAATCCGTTGTTCTTACAAATGGTACTTTTTTGAATGGATTGATTCATCTTGGTGAAAAGCAATATGGTGGTGGTCGTGCTGGTGAAAAATCCTCCACCGGTATTACCGAACAATTAGTTTCTTTAGGCTTCGAAGCCGGAAGAATGAAAACAGGAACTCCTCCGCGTATTGATGGAAGATCTCTTGATTATTCTAAAATGGAAGTTCAACATGGTGATGATAACCCTAATAAATTTTCTTATTTAGATGTTGATCAATTTGGTTTTAAAGTTGAACGGAAAGATGCTTTTAAAAATGGTCCGGAAGGTCAGATTCCATGTTTTGTTACATATACAAATGAAGATGTTCATGAAATTTTAAGAACAGGTTTTGAAAAGTCTCCTATGTTTTCTGGTCGCATTCAAGGATTAGGTCCAAGATATTGCCCAAGTATTGAAGACAAAATTACCCGTTTTGCAGAACGTGAAAGACATCAGATTTTTGTGGAACCAGAAGGATGGAATACAGTTGAAATCTATGTTAATGGTTTTTCTACTTCTCTTCCTGAAGATGTTCAATTTAAAGCATTGAGAAAAATCCCCGGATTTGAAAATGTTAAAATGTTTCGTCCTGGTTATGCAATTGAATACGATTATTTTCCTCCTCAACAATTAAATCTTACTCTGGAAACCAAGTTGGTTAGTAACCTTTATTTTGCTGGACAAATTAATGGAACAACAGGTTATGAAGAAGCAGCTTGTCAGGGCTTAATGGCCGGTATAAATGCTCATCTGAAAGTGAACAATAAACCACCATTAATTCTTCAACGGTCCGAAGCATATATTGGTGTTTTAATTGACGATCTTGTTACAAAAGGTACAGATGAGCCTTATCGAATGTTTACTTCACGTGCTGAATATAGAATTTTATTGCGTCAAGATAATGCAGATATCCGATTAACTCCGAAGTCTTTTGAAATAGGATTAGCAAAAAAAGAACGCCTTGACAGAGTTAATATAAAGCAAAAAAATACGCAGGAAATTATATCTTATTTTAAGAAGGAGAGTATAGACCCTTCTGAAATTAACCCGGTTTTAGAAACCATTAACTCTGCTCCAATTTCCCAAAAAGTTAAAATGTTTGGTGTATTAACCAGACCAACAATTACCTTATTAGATTTTGCAATTGCTTCACAAAAGGTTAAGGACTTTATTTCAAACTATGATTTAGAAAGCATTGAACAAGCCGAAATTTTAATGAAATATGAAGGCTATATTTCAAGAGAACATGAGTTGGCCGACAAACAAACCAGGTTAGAAGATTTGATTTTACACGATGATTTTGATTATAAAAGATTAACATCTTTATCAGCTGAAGCCAGAGAGAAATTTTCAAAAATTAAACCTAGAACCATTGGACAAGCCTCTCGTATTTCCGGGATCACACCATCCGATATTTCTGTTTTGATGGTTTATTTGGGTAGATAGTTCCACGTGGAACCAACTATTTATATTGATACTACTGTTTTAATTTTTAAAATAATTGAATTATAGTTCCACGTGGAACAAAATATATTTATGGAAAAAATAGAGAATTGTCCCGTTTGTAATTCTATTAGAAATAAGCCTTTTTTGGCTTGTGTTGATCATACTGTTTCACGTGAAACATTCTTAATTGTTGAGTGTGAATCTTGTGGTTTTAAGTTTACAAACCCGAGACCAAATGAATCTGAATTAGGGAAATATTATAAATCTGAAGAGTATGTTTCTCACTCAAATACCAAAAAAGGTTTTATTAATTCTACCTATCAATCTGTTCGTAAATACACCTTATTAAAAAAGCTACAACTCATTTCTTCCTATTATAAGACGGGTAAAATTTTAGACATTGGATGCGGAACGGGAGAGTTTTTGAATACTTGTAAAAATGCTAAGTGGGACACATTTGGAATTGAACCAGATGAAGATGCCCGTAAAATGGCGATTAGTAATTACGGACTAAATGTTCAACCTGAGGCAAGTTTAAAAAGCTTTTCTGATGAGAGTTTTGATGTCATTTCCATGTGGCATGTGTTGGAACATGTTCCTAAATTAAACGAACGGGTTGAAGAATTAAAGCGCTTACTTAAGACGAATGGTATTATTATTATTGCTGTTCCTAACTGTAATTCCTTGGATGCAAAAATCTATAAAGAGAATTGGGCCGCCTATGATGTTCCTCGTCACCTTTATCACTTTACACCCAAAGATATTGATTCTCTTTTCTTGAAATATGACATGAAGGTTTTCCGAATATTGCCAATGATCTTCGATTCCTTTTATGTCTCAATGCTTAGTGAAAAGATTAAAACCGGAAGCACCAACATTATACGTTCCACGTGGAACGGATTCCGTTCAAATCTCTCTGCGATCAAATGCGGTAACACTTCTTCTAGTCAGATTTACTTGATCCGGAAAAAATAAACGATCATTTAAATTTCATTTTTTATTCTTTCTGTTTTTTTTCTTCACCTTAAAACCACCTTGTGTGGTTTTTTTATTTGTGTTTTTTAATCATTTTATATGCCCCGATTTTTATAAATCCCCTTTACCTAATTCTTACCATTTTTATTAGAATCATTTTTTCTTTATCAAATTTTTGTTTTCCAATCCTTTGTTTCGGAAAGTATAACTTCTTTGTTTCACCTGGAACGGAAATTAAACACTAAAATCCGGGAAATGTTAAAATCATTATTTTCATCAATTTTTTATTTTCCAATCCTTTGTTTCAGAAAGTATATCTTCTTTGTTTCACGTGGAACTGAGGTTAAAAACTAAAATTCGGGAAACGCAATTACATCAAAACAGCCTTTTTGCTACCGTATTTTGAAATGAGACATTTTCTAAAAACGAGCTTTTTCTGCTTTCCCAATTTCCATATTTTGTTTTATCTGGAATTGTTAGATTTAAAAGAAAAGTTTAAAAAGCAACACCAATAACTCCTCAAATAACAAAAAAGCAACCCGTTGACGCGAAACTAGGCGCTCTGCTGGCTTGGGGCCCTTCGCTAGTCTCTTTGGGTGTCTTTAGTGCATAACGGCGGTTAAATCGCATTAAAACAGCGCGCTTTGTGGGTCCTGCTGGCTGCTGATTGCAGAGGATTTGTGCTGATTTTGTGCTCCTTTTTAAAAAATCGTTGCCGTTTTTCTGATTTCAAAAACGGCAACGATAGAAATTTGTCAAATGCAAAATTTAGCTCTGTGAATTTGAATCCGAGAATAAAAAGACTTTGTTACTTTTGGAAAAAACAAATTTTGATTTTATGCGTGGATTTTGGACAATCGTTTTGTTGGTCCTTTCTAATACTTTTATGACGCTTGCCTGGTACGGTCACCTCAAATTCAAGGAAATGAAGTGGTTCGAAAATCTTGGATTAATTGCGATCGTTCTTGTTAGCTGGGGAATCGCCCTTTTCGAATACTTTTTTCAAGTACCCGCAAACCGGCTTGGATACAAGGAAAATGGTGGCCCATTCAGCCTGGTAGAACTCAAAGTTATCCAGGAAGTAATTACCTTGATCGTGTTTATGGGCTTTACTGTTCTTTTTTTCAAAAATGAAACGTTAAAGTGGAATCACCTGGTTGGCTTTTGTTTCCTAGTATTAGCGGTGTTTTTCATATTTAAGAAATAATATAAAGATCAATATTTAAAATTTAAACCAAACCTTATTTTATATTCTATGGACAATTCATTTATTCTAAATCATCTTGGCGAAGAACGCGATGAATACTACGGTTCTGTTGCACCACCGATATTTCAAACGACAAACTTTTGTTTTAAAACTGTTGCAGAAATGCGTCAAAAGCTTACAAAAGAGTTAGAAACCCCATTCTACACAAGGGGCTATAATCCAACAGTAGGTACACTTCGCAAGAAGCTTGCTGCTCTTGAAAAAACGGAGGATGCGCTTGTTTTTTCAAGTGGCAGTGCTGCTGTTGCTGCCGCTGTTATGAGTGTTGTGAAAGCGGGTGATCACGTGGTTTGTGTTCAAAAACCGTACAGCTGGACAAACAATTTACTTTCGAAATATCTTTCAAAATATGGTGTAACACACTCATTCGTTAGTGGAGGAGAGGCTCTCGATTTTGAAAAGGCCATTCAGCCCAATACCAAACTGATCTATCTGGAGAGCCCGAACTCCTTGACATTTGAAATGCAGGACATTGTTGCAATCACCAACCTTGCAAAAGAAAAGGGAATCACAACAATCATCGATAACAGTTATAATTCCCCAATCAACCAAAACCCTATTACTATGGGTGTTGACCTTGTTGTTCATTCTGGTACTAAATATATTAACGGACACAG
>JBILYL010000178.1:0-5889 GCA_044377775.1 Bacteroidia bacterium | reverse complement strand
CACCCGCTTGAATACCGCCAAGGATCACAATGGAAATAATTCCGGTAATGATGAGGCTATTGCGGGTGATTTTTTGATTTTTCTTGAAATAATAAATAAATACGATGGCAGGAATCGCCAATAAATTCAACAAATGGACTCCGATCGACAAACCGATAAGGTAGGCAATAAGGATAATCCAACGATCAGCATGCGGATCCGAATCCACTTCACGTTCCCATTTTAAGATCGCCCAGAAAACAATGGCCGTAAAGAAGCTGGACATGGCATACACTTCGCCTTCAACAGCCGAAAACCAGAAAGAATCACTAAAAGTATATGCCAAAGCACCAACGGCACCGGCACCCAAAACAGCATACATATTGGCAGTGGTAAATTCTTCCCCTTTATCGTATATTTTACGCGCCAAAGCAGTAATTGACCAAAACAAGAACAAGATCGTGAACGCGCTGCACAAAGCAGAAACAGCGTTGATCATCATCCCCACTTTAGCAGTATCGCCAAAGGCAAACAAACTAAAAAAGCGACCAATTAAAAGGAATAAAGGAGCCCCCGGAGGATGTCCTACTTCCAATTTATAGGCACAAGCGATATACTCCCCGCAATCCCAGAAGGAAGCGGTAGATTCCATGGTGCTCAAATAGGTGAAAGCGGCAATTAGAAAGATGAACCAACCGATGATGTTGTTAAGACGTTGGTAATTAGTGATGTTGTTCATATTTGGTCTTTTAAATATTTTTTCTTTTAACGCTTGCGAAGATAATTAATAAAATGAAGTGTATAAACATTTTCAACCCATTTTTTGTTAATCGAAAACTAGGGAAAAAGAAGAAAATGCCGAAGATTTCAAATAAAATTTTGAGAGTTAATTAAATTTATTATTTTTGCATCCCGAATTGCAGAAGTGCATTCAGAAAGATTGTCCGATGGTGTAACTGGCAACACGTCTGTTTTTGGTACAGAAGAGTCTAGGTTCGAGCCCTAGTCGGACAACAGAATAAAACAAAAGCCACTTGTAAATCAATGATTTACAAGTGGCTTTTGTTTTGGGGGGTAATCAAAGGGTACTAGAAATTAGCAACAAACTACTCCCAAAAGATTGCTTAAGAAAGGTCTTTCTTTTGAACTTATTTAGGCGCAAATAAAATCATAGCTGCCGAAACTCATAAGAAGGGTCCTATTTATTTCAATGAAGCGGGGGGCTGATAAAGCGGAATTGCCATGTAATTTACACGGGGCTTTTTAATTTACAGTACGCGAATTTTGTTTAATTTTTTAAGTTTGTTTATATTTGATATATGAAACGATACATTTCAGTCGCAATCTTTTTAGTGCTTATCATGAACGCAAACATAGCGTTCTCACAATCGCGCAGCTTTACAGGCAAACCCATCTATCAAATCTTAACAAAACGTGCAGGGATTACGATTGGAACAACAAATGTTGAACTTTTTCCAAACATCGCTCCGCATCATGTTAGCAATTTCGATAGTCTGGTGAGCTTCCAATATTTTGATAGTACCGCCTTTCATCGTGTAATTCCCGGTTTTATGATTCAAGGTGGTGACCCTAATTCAAGACATCTTCCGAGATCCACCTGGGGTAACGGTGATCCAAGTCAGCCAACCGTAATCGCGGAGTTCACTGCTGCAAAACATTTAAGAGGTACACTATCTGCTGCCAGAGACACTTCCATCAATAGCGCGAACTCACAATTTTTTATTTGTGTTGCAACTGCTGCTTGGCTTAACGGACAATATTCTGTGTATGGACGCGTAACTTCCGGAATGAATATCGTTGATACCATCGTAAGTGCTCCGAGAGATTCGGTGGACAATCCCTATCAAAAAATTGAAATGTTTGTAACCTATATTGGCTCAAACGATACGGTTCCGAATGCCCCTTTATTGAATCTGCCCGTTTCCGGATCGGCAAGTGCTTCATCAGCAAGAGCATTAAAATGGTTTGCTGAAAGTGACGGAATTATTTACCACGTTGAAGTTTCCACCGACTCGCTTTTCTCAACTTTCTATCGATCAGTTGATGTAGGAACAAATGCATATACTGTAACCGGACTAACAGCTGCAACCAGGTATTACTGGAGAGTAAAAACTAACAATGGCGGTCATAATAGCGGCTATTCGTCGGTGTGGAATTTTTACGTATCAGGTCTAGGCATTCAGGAAAATACCGCTGTTACAAATAGTAACATTTCACCGAATCCAAGTTCCGGACTATTCACTTTCTCGAATGTGGAAAAAGAAAATGTGATCGAAATTTTTGACATCACCGGAAAAAGTATTTTGAAAACAACAGCTCAAAATACTTCTTTTGCTGTTGATTTAACAAACAAAGCAAAAGGATTATATTTTTATAGCATCCGTTCTAAAAATAGAAAAGTTCAACAAGGAAAAATCATTATACAGTAATTCACCACAAATTAAACAAATCAACACAGATTATTTTTCAGTGAAAATTTGAGAAATATGAGGTTAAACCGGAAAGTTTATATGAAAAAATTAATCGTCATCTCAATTGCTATCATTTCTTTCAGCACAGCATCCGCACAATTAATGTCGCTGGGCTTTGTAAAAAACTGTATGGGCTACAATCGAACGGCTTATGAAAACGAGTTGTTTAAAAAGCATTATTTCAAGGTAGAAAATACAGTGGAAAATCCACAGAATGCATTGCTAAAAGGGGCTACATCTTATTCAAATGAAAAAGATGCTGCAAATGGTGAAATTAAAGTGTTATCGTTGATTACCGACAAACAAAAAATTACAGAAATTTTTTTTGTGAACGGACCGAAGAATGATTATTCAAAAAACTTCACAGAAGTATACAATCAAATGGTGTCGTTCTTCAACAATCAAACATCCTTTAAAAGTGCTAAGTACAATGTGGATGTAACAAAGTTCACAAAAGATAAAATAGCTTATTATGTTTATAAGATGAAAGAAATAATGGTAATTGTAGTTTCGGATTTAAAATTGGAAGAGACGTATTTTAAATAGGCCATCCGGGCGAGCTTCTCGATACATTCCTCCTTTGGTCGGAATTACTCGAAGTGACATTGTCTTTTGAATTTCGAGATTGTAACCTTTCACCTGATAGCGAATTTTTCAGTTCGATTAGCGGAACAAGAACACTGCTCGATACATTCCTCCTTTTGTCGGAATTACTCGAAGTGACATTGTCTTTTGAATACTACTTCTAGCACCCCTCCCCCTTCGACAACTTCCCGTCTTTATAATCACCTTTTACTATTTTGTAAAAATTTGGTAATACATTTCGTGTCCATTTAGCTGTGGAATCAGCAGGTGTAGTTGGAGCAGCAACATTTTTCGTTAAATCAGTGTTTTCTACCGGAGCTTTATAACAAGCCAAAACGAAGAAAAGTAAGGGTAAAAGGATTAATTTTTTCATGTGATTTATTTATAAATAGAAATTATTTTCCTGTTAAAAGCTTAAATCCTTTTCCGTGAACATTAATTAATTCAACAGCAGAATCTTCTTTGAGATATTTCCGGAGCTTCGCGATATAGACATCCATACTTCTTCCGTTAAAATAATTATCATCATGCCAGATGGATTTCAGAGCAAAATTACGATCCAAAACGTCATTTTCGTGCAGGCATAATAATTTCAGGAGTTCTGCTTCTTTTGTTGTTAGCTTATGTTGAGTTCCTTTCAGATCCAAAACCTGATGTTTGTAATCAAATTTATATTTCCCAATCTTGAATTCTTCCTGATCCGTATTTTTAACCGATTTATTATCTGTTCTTCGCAAAATAGCTTTTATGCGCATCAGCAATTCTTCCATGCTGAAAGGCTTAGTGATATAATCGTCAGCGCCAATAGTAAAACCTTCAAGTGCATCCTCTTTCATAGATTTGGCAGTTAAGAAGACAATAGGAATATTGATATCAATTGCCCGGATCTCTTTTGCCAGCGTGAAACCATCTTTTATCGGCATCATCACATCAAGAATACAAATGCCAAATTTATCTTTCGAAAAAACATCATAACCTTGCTTCCCATTTACAGCAAGAACCGTTGAGTAGCCTTTTGCGTCCAAATATTCTTTTAATAGACTTCCCAAATTCGGATCATCCTCAACTAATAAAACTTTAATTTTTTCCATGATGGCAATTTAATTTTTTTAACTCAGGTATGAAATTAATTTAATCACTATAAGGCAAATACAATGTAAACGTACTTCCTTTACCTAATTCACTTTCAACTTTTATGGATCCGCCATGCTTTTCCACCACGGCTTTCACATAACTCAATCCCAATCCAAAACCTTTCACATTATGAATATTTCCCGTAGGGACACGGTACATCGTATCAAAGATACGTTTCTGATTTTCTTTGCTTATTCCAATACCGTTGTCCTGCACGGAGATGAAAACACCTTCTTCATCACTGCTTGTAGTGATTTTTATAACCGGTTTTTCCTTGGAGTATTTCAAGGCATTATCAATGAGATTAAAAATAATATTTGTCAGATGGATCCGATCAGCCTGGATCACAGCTCGCACCGCATTTAAGTCAGTGTATATTTCTCCGTCTTTATTTTCAACCTGTAACTTGATGTTGTGAATTGATTGTTCGATCAGCGTATGAATATCAATATTTTGTATCTTCAGCTTAAATTCTCCCTTGTCCAGGATTGCTGTTTGCAGGATGTTTTCTACCAGTAAACTCAAGCGTTTGTTCTCATCACCGATCATTTTTACATAATTGCTTATCCTTTCCTGCGACTTCTCCACCGACTTGTCATTTAATACCTCTACAGCTAAAGAGATCGTAGAAATGGGCGTTTTGAACTCATGTGTCATATTGCTGATAAAGTCATTTTTTATTTCAGACAACTTTTTCTGTTTAAAAATAGTAGAGATGGTATAATAGAAAGAAAAAATAAGTGTAAGCATAAAAGCTAAGGAAACCAATAACAACACCCACATCGTGCTTAACAAATAGTTTTGCTGATTGGGAAAATAAACGGACAAAAATTGAGGTTTGATAAAAACATTATCGGGAGATAGATTTACTTTGAATGGAGAATCATAAATTTTCTTTCCGTGATCGGAGAGAACAACAGAATCGGAAGGAATATTTTTTGAATTGGTAACTCCGAAAATATAATTTGCAGAAATTCCTTTTTGCAAAAGTTCGAATTTCAAGATCGAATCGAGCAATACGGTGTCAACTTTCGGTGAAAAACCATTGTAGATATTGACGGAGATCAACTCATCAAAAATATCATTCACCATGGCATTCTTATGAGAAATCCAGTTTTGATCGGATCCAGCAGCGAACTGATGAAAAAAAGAAGGACCATCTGTTTTTATCCGGGTATCGAAATTGCCGGAAGTAGTATCACTGGAATATTCTTTCTGGCGCATTTTTTTTACAATAACACCATTTGAATCTGAAGCGTATTCTTCAATGATCTTTACATTCACGTTGTTATTGCGCAAAATACAATTTGCTTTATCGTTCATGGAATCGCAAACCATCGGTTTCCCTTTTGCAGAAGGGCTATTCAGGTTTGTTGTAATAATTCCTTGTTTTCTGAGGTTAAATTTTCTGGTGATCTTTGCAGCGGTTTGCTGCTTTTCCATTCTCAATACAACATTGTTGAGCGCTTCACTTACACTTTGTTCGAAGCGCTGTTCCCCTAAAGTAACGGCATTGTTTACCCAATAAACCTGAATGGCTATCAATCCGATCAAAGCCAGACCGGCCATGATGCTTATAATACTTATGTTTCCTTTATTCATCATTAATATAACAAAAATAGATGTTTACCTCTTGTCACCACTAACCTTAACATAATTTAACAGCCATTAACAGCCCTTTAACATTCTCAAACCATAT
>JBILYL010000052.1:0-11530 GCA_044377775.1 Bacteroidia bacterium | reverse complement strand
AAAATTCGGAGCACATAATTATTATTTGATCCCCGAAGGAGGTTCCAACAAATTAGGAATAGAAGGCTGCCGTGAAATCACAAAAAACATCCCAATAGATTTCGATACAATATGCTGTCCCTGCGGAACCGGAGCAACGTTCACAGGCATAGTTCTTTCGCTGCAGAAACATCAAAAAGCTATTGGTTTTCAAGTATTAAAAGCAGAAAATTATATCGAAAATGAGGTTTCAGAATGGCTCAGACAATTTTCATCGGATCAAAAAAATTGGGATATAAATGAGTCGTACCATTTTGGAGGATATGCAAAACTAAAAACCGAATTGGTAGATTTTATAAAATTATTTGAAAAAGAGAATGCCATACCTCTGGATTATGTTTACACCGGGAAGATGATGTTTGGAATATTCGACCTCATCCAAAAGGGTGAATTTAAAAGGGGGCACACTATAATTGCGCTTCATACAGGCGGATTGCAAGGAAATGCAGGCTTTGAGAATTAACAAAACAGTGTTCGAAAGTTCATTGGGCAGCAAATTTATCAAGAACAATAATGTGTATTTTTGAAACAATGCGAACATTATTATTCATAACAATTTTATTTTCATTTTACAATGCACCGTTGAATGCTCAACCGGCAGAGCATAAAATGACACCATCACAATACATTGAGAATTTCAAAGATGAAGCGATCAAGGAAATGTTGATGTATAATATTCCTGCAAGCATAACACTGGCACAAGGAATGCTGGAAAGCGGCAACGGAAACAGCGATCTGGCCGTATATGCAAACAATCATTTCGGAATCAAATGCCACAAAGAATGGAGCGGACCTACATTCACGAAAGATGACGATGCAAAAGACGAATGTTTTAGAAAATATCCTTCCGTTTTGGATTCGTATACCGATCACTCTAATTTTTTAAAATCACGCAGCAGATATTCCGGATTGTTTGAACTAAAACGAACAGACTATAAAGGCTGGGCAAAAGGATTAAAACAAACGGGCTATGCAACGGATCCAAAATACACACAGCGTTTAGTTGATCTGATCGAAACACATCAACTATACCAGTATGACCAGGTTGATGAGTTACCAAACATCGTTGTTGCGGCAAGTAAACCAACTCCACCCGAGACAATGGAGGCGAGAGAAATTTTAAGATTCCGTTTCATCAAATACATTATTGTAAAACCGGGAGACTCATTTTATAAAATTGCGGTGGATACGGATAAAGATCTTTGGCAACTATACAAATTCAATGATCTGGAGCCGAACTCAAAGTTGATAGCGGGACAGAAGCTATATCTTCAGCCTAAACGAAACAAAGCAAAAGAGCCGTTTCATACAGTAAAAAAGGGGGAGACCATGAAATCGATCTCACAATTACACGGAATAAAACTTAAGAAGCTTTACAAAAAAAACAATATGAAAGCCGGTGAAGAACCAAAAACCGGAGAGCAATTGTATATGCGGGCACAGAAGCCGGACAAAGAAGACTTCTGATCCCTTTTTTCGACTAGTGGAAAAATAAATACGAAATAAAAATTGCAGCAATTACCCCTGCGAGATCAGCGATCAAACCTGCCGCAATCGCGTACCTCGTTTTCTTAATACCTACAGAACCGAAATACAAGGCCACGATATAAAATGTTGTATCGGCAGCACCTTGAAAAACGCAGCTTAATCTACCTACAAAAGAATCGGCACCATTTACTTTCATTGTTTCCAGCATCATTGCCTTTGCTCCGCTTCCACTCAATGGTTTCATAAATGCAGTTGGCAGCGAACCAACAAAATCAGTATTGAAATTCATGGCACGAAACAAAAATGCAATACCATCAACAATATAGCCCATGGCTCCGGATGCTCTGAAAACAGCAATTCCCACCAGCATAGCCACCAAATATGGAATAACTTTTACACCTGTTTCGAAACCCGTTTTAGCACCATCAATAAAAGCATCGTAAACATTTACCTTTTTTCTTAATGCGCCCAGCATAAATGAAACGATGATCGTAAGCAAGATCAAATTTGCAGAAACCATTGAAATTTTAGCGATCTGATCGGGAGTCAGCGTACTGAAATACCAAATAATTGAAAAAATAAAAGCCGAAATTCCAAGGAGCCAACCGATCACCACACGGTTTAACAAATTTATTTTTTGCCAGAATGCAACGGCAAGCAAACCCGTTAGCGTAGAAAAAAATGTTGCGATCAGAATTGGAATAAATACATCCGATGGATTTGCAGCACCCATGATCGCACGCTGCGCCATTATTGTTACAGGAATGATCGTTAGGCCGGAAGTGTTCAAAACCAAAAACATGATCTGAGCGTTGGAAGCTGTATCTTTTACAGGATTTAATTCCTGCATGGTATTCATCGCTTTTAAACCAAGAGGAGTGGCAGCGTTATCTAAACCCAGCATGTTAGCGGAAAAGTTCATCATGATTTGTCCGTTTGCCGGATGATCTTTCGGGATCTCAGGAAATAATTTATTAAAGAAAGGACCGACAATACGTGACAGAAAATTGATCGCTCCCGCCTTTTCACCAATATTCATGAGCCCAAGCCATAAGGTCATCACACCTACAAGTGGAAGAGAAATATCCATGACTGCCATTTTTGAAGAATCAAAAGTTGCATCAATTATCGTTTTAAAAATTTCAGTATCACCCGTAACCGCTAATTTTATAAGCGCAACAACGAAAGCAATAACAAAAAAAGCAATCCAGATATAATTTAGTACCACGTTAATTAAGTAAGGTTAGTTTACAAAAGTTATTTAATAATTTCAATCCATTTTCAGCAGATACCTCAGGATGAAACTGAACACCAAATAAATTTAAGTGCGGGTGCTTCATTGCTTCCACTTCATATTTTGCAGAGCAGGCCAATCTCAAAAACGAATCAGGCAAGGTGATACCTTCCGTATGATCCTCTATCATAAAGGTTTTCTCCTCAAATCCATCAAACAGATCATCCGATGACAACACGGTGATCTCCGTTTCAATCCGAACAGCATCCGACCTATAAACGCGGGATCCAAACAACAATCCAAGAAGTTGATGTCCGAAACAAATCCCCAAAACGGGTATGTTTGTGTTTTTCAAAAAGCTAAACCTTTCCAGATATTTCCGATGATCGCTCTCCGTAAGCAGAACAGGAGCACCACTGAAGATGACAGCGGAAAAATCATTCCAATTAGTCGTTTCTGCTTCATCCCAATTGAGGATCCGTGAAGCATAGCCGAGCGTGTCGAGACAAGACTGAATGCGGACGGTTTTACCACTGCCAAAATTTACAATGCAGATCATAACTGATTTTGAACGAATGTAATGATTAATTAAGTGAAAGAACAATCCTAAAAGAGATAAAATATCAACCAAAATCATCTAAAATGTTAATAAAAATCACTTATAGCCTCTGGTTTTATTTCTACTTTTGAACGATCATTTTCAGACCTAAAAACAAACACTAAATAAACAAACATTATGGGTTTTATAGCAAGCATACAAGCTCGTCAAATATTGGATTCACGCGGTAATCCGACAGTAGAAGTAGATGTAATAACCGACCAGGGAGTAATGGGAAGAGCAGCAGTTCCTTCGGGAGCATCAACCGGAATTCACGAAGCGGTTGAATTGCGCGATGATGATAAAGGATACTACATGGGAAAAGGCGTATTAAAAGCTGTAAACAATGTTAACACGGTAATACGTGAAGAATTGAACGGCATGTATATTTTTGATCAGAATGCGATTGATAAAAAAATGATCGCGCTGGACGGAACAGATAATAAAGGAAGTTTAGGAGCAAACGCGATTTTAGGAGTTTCTCTGGCGTGTGCAAAAGCTGCAGCAGAAGAAGCGCGTCAACCTTTATATCGCTATATAGGCGGGGTGAATGCAAACTTGCTACCAATTCCAATGATGAACATCATCAATGGAGGTTCTCATGCTGACAACAGCATCGATTTCCAGGAATTCATGATAATGCCCGTTGGCGCAAGCTCTTTCTCTGACGCAATCAGAATGGGAACAGAAGTATTTCACCATTTAAAAAAAGTGTTAAAAGACAAGGGATATTCAACCAATGTTGGGGATGAAGGCGGATTTGCTCCGAATTTAAAATCAAATGAAGAAGCCATAGAAAGTGTTTTGACAGCCATAGAAAAGGCTGGTTACAAACCGGGGCACGACATGTTCATTGCCATGGATGCGGCATCATCGGAGTTTTACATTGAGAAAGAAAATGTATATCATTTCAAAAAGTCGAGTGGAGAAAAACTGTCCCCGGCTCAAATGGTTGATTACTGGGCGGATTGGGCAAAAAAATATCCGATCTTATCCATTGAAGATGGTTTGGCGGAAGACGATTGGAAAGGCTGGAAAATGCTCAGCGAGAAAATCGGAAGCACAACACAGCTGGTTGGTGATGATCTCTTTGTAACCAATGTAAAGCGCTTACAAAGAGGAATCGATGAAAAAACAGCGAACTCTATCCTTGTAAAAGTAAATCAGATCGGTACCTTATCTGAAACAATAGATGCCGTTCAATTGGCTCAAAACAACTCCTACACTTCCGTTATGAGTCACCGTTCGGGCGAAACAGAGGATGCTACGATTGCAGATCTTGCAGTAGCATTGAATTGCGGACAGATCAAGACCGGCTCTGCCTCCCGTTCCGACCGTATGGCAAAATATAATCAGTTGCTACGCATTGAAGAGCAATTGGGCGAAGCCGCAAGATATTTAGGAAAAGATTTCAAATACATTAAGAACAGATAAGCTGCTCTGCACTTTAACCTTCTCCAGAGTTGGGGAAGGTTAAAGAATAAATAATTTTCTCATTATTGTTTTTAATATCATAAAATCCTTTTATCTTTCGGGAATAAGAAACAAAGGATAACAATTCATTTCAATTTATGGATTCATTAAAAGAAAAGTTCGCTGCAAAAGCAGGCCCAATGGCTGCTGAAGTGAAACAAATCATCAAAGAAAAAGGTGATATTAAATTAGGTGAGTATACGGTAGCACAAGTATACCAAGGAATGAAAGGTATTGTAGGTTTAGTAACTGAAACCTCCAAACTTGATCCTGAAGAAGGCATCCGCTTTCGTGGCTATACCATTCCTGAACTTCGTGAAAAACTTCCCAAAGCACCGGGTGGCACAGAACCATTACCTGAAGGAATTTTCTATCTGATGCTTTTGGGTGAACTACCTTCTCAGGAAGATGTTTTAAATTTAGGAAACGTATGGGCACGCAGAGCGATTGTTCCAAAACATGTTTTTGATGTATTGGACAAAATGCCTGCATCTACACATCCGATGACTCAGTTTGTAATGGCAATAATGGCGATGCAAACAGAGTCGGTATTTGCAGCTGCTTATAAAAAAGGAATCAGCAAAAAAGATTATTGGGATTACACTTACGAAGATTCGATGAATCTGATTGCTCGCTTACCGCGTGTGGCAGCATATATCTACCGTAGAAAATATAAAAACGGTGAGCACATTGAACCGGATCCTAAATTGGATTGGGCGGCAAACCTTGCACACATGATGGGTTACGAATCATTTGACATGAAACGTTTAATGCGCATGTATATGACCATTCACGTTGATCATGAAGGAGGAAATGTTTCTGCTCACACAACTCACTTAGTAGGTTCTGCATTAAGCGATCCGTATTTAGCGTTTGCAGCCGGTATGAATGGCTTAGCTGGTCCGCTTCATGGATTGGCAAATCAGGAAGTATTGAGTTGGATCCTAGAGTTACGCGAAAATTTAGGTGGCGGATTACCAACTGAAAAGCAAATTGAAGATTACATCAAAAAAACATTGGCAGATGGAAAAGTAGTACCGGGATACGGGCATGCTGTACTTCGTAAGACGGATCCACGTTTTACTGCACAACAAGATTTCTACTACCGCTATATTAAACCACAAGGTGCAGATGACCTTTGTGAAATTGTTCAGATGGTTTATAAAGTTGCTCCTCCGATCTTGGAAAGCACAGGAAAAATCAAAAACCCATGGCCGAATGTTGACTCTCACTCAGGTGTATTGTTAACGCACTATGGAATGGTGGAACACGAATTTTACACGGTATTATTTGGTGTTTCCAGAGCATTAGGAGTATTGTCTTCATTGGTTTGGGACAGAGCATTGGGCCATCCGATCGAACGACCGGGCTCCATCACAACCGAGGGCATCAAAAAGAAAATTGCTGCTGCAGAAGCTGCTGCAAAAGCATAAATAAAAACCCCGAATTTACTTCGGGGTTTTTTATTTGTATCTATTTCATATTTCATCGTTATACTAATAAAGTCATATATGAAATATATTTTATTATTCGTATTCAGCATTTTCATCTCTGTAAAGGCTTCGGCACAATCTACAATTATAGTTTACTTTGACTCGGATAAAAGTGAGGTAAAAAACAATTCTATTAAATCACTTGACTCAATTGTGCACTTAGTTCAAGTTAAAAGCAACTATCAAATCAGTATAAAGGGGCATTGTGACGCAACAGGCAATAAGGAGAGCAATCAGTTACTTTCGGAGCAGCGGGCAGAAAGTATTTATGCGTATTTCAAAAACAAAAATTTTAAAACTGAAAACATTTCATTGGAAGGATTATCAATAAACAATCCGATAGCGGACAATGAAACAGAGACCGGGAAAGCAAAAAACAGAAGAGCAGAAATAACAATTAAATTCAGGGAAGCGGTTTTCACAGAAAGTGAAAAAGAAAAACCTTTGGCTACTCTGGAAAAAAAATCCAATACAACTCCATTCGAAAAACCAAAAACATTGGATGAAAAAAGCACGATAGAGGATCTGGAAACAGGTAAAATACTCATATTAAAAAATCTGAATTTTGTTGGAGGCACATCTTCGCTTCTCAAGGAGTCAGAACCTTCATTAAATTTAGTATTAAAATTACTAAATGAAAATCCGACTGTTGAAATAGAAATAGAAGGACATGTATGTTGCGCAAACGACATGGCACTTTCAATTGACCGGGCGTTAACCGTATTAGAATTTCTGGTTAAGAATGGAATCAATGAAAATCGCCTAAAATATGCTGGTCATAGCTACAACAATCCAATTGCTAACGAACAAACAGAAGAAGGAAGAAAACAAAACAGAAGAGTAGAAATCATGATCTTAAAAAAGTAATGAACAATTTGCACATTACTTACGACTTAATCCAAAATTTTGAAACTATGCTTCCTTCCTGAACGTTCAACCAAAAAGAATCGAGTATTACATACTGATTCACAGATTTTTTTCTTAACCTTCCGGCAATGTCATCTGATTATCACAGAAAATAGAACTGTTTTTTCAGATAGTTTAAGATACTAATTTTCTTTAATTTTAGGGTGTCTCTCTAACATTAACTAAAATCGCAAAGTCATGAAAACGAAATTACTATTCTTACTTTTGATTCTATCCTTTTCAAATATATATTCCCAAAAAACTGAAAAACCCATAAAATGGAGAAGCACTGAAATTGACACATTCACGGTTGCACAGACCATGTTTGACGATCAGAATTTTGTAATGGTATTTCCTTTTTTAGATCAATTGCAAAAGAATCATCCTACAGATGTTCGCTTAAAATATATGCTTGGAATCTGTTGTTTATTCAGAGAAGAAAAACAGCAACAGGGATTAGAGTTATTGCTGGATGTATATAAGAACAACAAAAACGCAGAAGACATTGAATACTATGTTGCACTTGCTTACCATTACAACCATAAGTTCACAGAAGCTTTAGATATCATTGATGTTTATCTCAGCAAAAAGAAGTTATCGAAACCACAGATCAGAGGAGGAGAAAAACTAAAAGAATACTGTAAGGAAGGCAAAATGATAACTCCATCCACCGATGAAGGAAAATTAGATGATTACATCAAACTGGTAGCGGATGAATAAAATCAGCATCAAATAATCCCAAACAATGATTTCCCTTTAACACCCAATGCATCGACACGCTTTTCTATTTCTGGATCTTTTATAAGTGGGGGAGCGTGGTGAGGTTTAATCCGGGCATCAATTATCAATGCACCTTTACACCCCCAATGTTTATTTTCAACAAAACTTTCTACACCAAAAATATCATGCGAAGGATTACTTCTTGTAAAGGTCGTCCACAGAAAATTATTTAACGTAGCGGAAACAAAATCTGCATCATCACAAATGATGAACATAGGAAACGAATTATCTTTCGCTTGTCGTTCGGCAAATAATTGCATTTGCCTTTCTGTCGTTTTCTGATCAACAAACGCATCGCACTGTATTGCAATGATGCCAGGCATAACGACTTTAGGATTCCTGAATCCGTCAGGAAGGTTCAGGTCTGGCAAGATTGTTCCCAAGGATCTTTTCTTTTCTCCGGCAGCGGCAATAACAACTTTGCTTCCACTGTTTAATCCGTCACCACTATAATCTAAGGTATCAATAGATGTTCGTGTATGAAAATGCAGATCTCTTGTCCAATCGACACGTTCCAATACATGCATAAAATAATCAGCAACATCATGGGTTGTTAACTTGGGATTATCTTCACCGGCAATTATAAATAAATATTTCGCCAGACTTAACTGCCCTTTTCCTAAAATATGATTTGCTATGGTTAAAATTTCCTGAGGTTTCCGATCTTTATAATAAGGCGTATAGCGTTCGCTTCCAATTGCGAGTAACAGAGGGTGAACACCTGAGGCATCCACTGCATGTACATCTCTTAAACCCGGAATTTCTTTCGGGATTGCATTACCAGTTATTTCGTGGATCAAAGCACCGAAGCTGGTATCTTCCTGAGGAGGTCGACCTACAACTGTGAATGGCCAAATAGCATTGTTACGATGATACACTTTGTGAACACGCATCATTGGAAAATCGTGTTTCAAACTGTAATAGCCCAAATGATCACCAAATGGACCTTCCGGTTTATTTTCGTTAGGAAAGACCTCACCTGTAATTACAAAATCTGCATCAGAAGCGATGCAGAAATCATCATCATAAGTATAGCGGATTCTTTTTTTACCAAGAGCTCCTGCAAAAGCGAGTTCCGTCATGCCTTCAGGCAAAGGCATTACAGCGCCTAAAGTAAGAGATGGAGGACCGCCAACAAATATACTTACTTTGAGTGGTTTATTTTGAGCATTGGATTTCGTTTGATGCACTCCAATCCCACGATGAAGCTGATAATGCAATCCAATTTCTTTATCCTTCAGATAATCATTTCCACTTAATTGAATGCGGTACATTCCCAGATTGGAATTCATCACACCCGGTGTATCAATATCTTCGGAGTATACCAGTGGCAATGTCACAAATGCTCCACCGTCATTCGGCCAGCATTTAATTTGAGGCAAAGAAGAAATGGTGGTTTGATTTTGCATTACAGGACTGGAAAATCTGGTTCTCTTAGGAAGAGCAGAAAATGCAGTTACACCAACGTTGGCATATTTAAATGGATGCTTTAGGGCTTCCATTGGATTGTTTTTCAGATCAATGATCGTTTTTATTTTTTCTATCGTATCACGAAAAATAAATTTACTCCGATCAACTGAACCATATAAATTAGAAACAGCTTTGAATTTACAGTCTTTGATATTTTCAAAAAAGATAGCGGGACCATTACTTTCAAAAACTCTCAGGTGAATGGCGGCCATTTCCAGATCTGAACTCACTTCTTCTTTTATACGAATAAGGTGTCCGTGTTTTTCCAGATCATTAATGCATTCTTGTGTATTTTTATATCCCATAATTAAAGTTTAACAGTTTTTTTAACTGCCTTTTTACAAACAATAAAACTTGTAAAATTAATTTCTTTTTCAAAAAAACAGGTTAAAGCATTCTACACAAAAAAGCAGAACATAATTTTGTATTAATGTGCAACAATAAATTTGGTTTCAGCTGTTTTACCTTCTTTCGTTTTTAATGAAACAAAATACATTCCGTTTGAAAACCCTGCAATATTAATGCTTAGCATACTTTGTTGTTTCAATTTCTCCTTATAAACAACCTTACCCGAAACGTCAGTAATAATACAAGTAGCATTATCAGTCGGCTTTATTCCGGATGATGACAAGTTAACGTTGATCTTATCATTCGCAGGATTGGGGTAAAGCGTCAAAGCTCTTTTCGAATCAGGGATAATTGCATGCTGAATACCGGAGGCATAATCCATCATAGCAAAAACATATTCACCTAACTGAAGGGAATCAATCGTTATCATCCCACGCTTGTCATTATTATTCGTTTGCATATTTTTAGTAAAGTAAGGATATACTCCCCAGTTTACAGAAGGATCATTACGATAGAGTAACACCAAACTATCCTCAAATGTTGTAATCAAATTATTATCCAACCAATAATTTCCAGAAAAAGAAGTTGTTCGTCCATCGTAATAAAGGGTAGCCTTCGAGCTAAAGGTGGAAGGAAGTATACCATCTACTTTCCAATAATGATTCGGAGACAAACGATATGGAATTGCATATGAAGCATCCGGAGCGGTATAATTATGCTCCACTTTCACAAAAGCTGAATCTACAATAGTCAAAACATTTAATGCCATTTTTGCATTTGCAAAATTCGAAGTTCCTGTATTTTTTATAGTTTTAAATTCAGGAGCAACTGCATGACTGATTTTTTCACCCATGTTTAAACCGATAAATGCGGGATCAAAAGGAACAGTAAAATTAAAGGATGCATTTGCTCCGGACATAACAAACGACTGTGTATTTTCTGTCCAGTTGGTAGCTTTAAAAGTAAGTTCCAAAGGAACACCATTAAAATAAGCAGGAGCATCAGTAAGTTTTTGCTTTACAAAAACGGTAACACTATAATTTGAACCACTAGGCACAACAACACTTGAATCGATTGAAAAATGGGGCCAGCCCGGATTATTTACCCAGCCGTTAAAAAAATCGGCCATATTCATTCCGCTTGCTGCGGTCAGTTCATTTTGAAAATCCAAGCTGGAAACATCTTTGTAATTATTATTGGCAAGGTATGTTTTCACAGAATAGAAAAACAAACTATCGCCCATATAACCACGCATTGTATGAGCAATGTCGGCACCTTTATTATAAACATGATCACCATAAGTGAATGTCTGCGGAATATTTGAAAGCGTTAATATCCCTTCTTTAGGTGAATTAAAATGAAGATTATCTTCATGATTGACTCTAACATTGGTTAAATAATTCGGATATCCATTCAAGGTTTCAGAAAACAAAAACTCACAATACTTTGCCCAACCTTCGTTTAACCACATATCTTCAGCCGTTCTGCATGTAGCAAGATCACCAAACCAATGGTGCGACAATTCATGTGCATACAATGTTTGATACGTTAAAGAACCTGTAGCTGTTGCTTTGGGATAAGCAATATTTGTTGCGTGTTCCATAGCACCGGAATTAAAAGGCACCATACTATATCCGACCTTGTTCCACACATAAGGACCAAAATGATTTTCGTATGTTGACAAAGCAACAGGAAGATTGA
>JBILYL010000226.1:0-5044 GCA_044377775.1 Bacteroidia bacterium | reverse complement strand
TCATTGTCTATACCCGTTACAATATAAAAGAAATCAGTTCCACGCTGTTCAATTTTTATTGTTTCAAAAAAAACCGTATCCCTTCCTCTGAGTTCGCCTCCTTTCCCCTGCATTACAAGATCATTAGCAGGAAGCCATTCTTCAAAATATTCGAGACTATCAGCAGATACACTCCATTTGCCCTGAAGAAAAGAGAAATCAGACAGGGAGATGTTTTTCGTGTTGCAGGAAACGAAAACAAAAGAAAAGAGAATTAAAACAAATTTATTGAAACTATTAATTCGCTTCATCAAACATATCCTGTATTGCACCTAAATAATAAGCGCCCCATCCGTCTGCAATACTGTTTACAGATTTCTCAGGAACATCTTCGTGTAACAATTCAACAATTGTTAGTTTCCCTTTTGATTTGATGGTAAAAGTTACTTTCGATGGCTTATCCCATTGATCGTAACACCATTCCTGAACAAGTTTTTTATTTTTAACAACTTCCAGATTGGTACCAAACATTTGTCCGCCCCACAATGAAAACTTTGCACCTACCTCAGCGCCCATCTTCGCTTCGTCACCACTCCAATCCTGAATAATATCAGCATTCACTAATGCTTCAAAAACCTCTTCAGGAGTCGCATTCATTTCATATGTTTGTTCGATTGTCGGCATTTTCACAAGAGTTATTTACATCCGAAAATTAGACAAAATATTCCTAAACACACTTTTGAAATATAAAAACTTATCAACCTTAAAAAGGACTTGCAACCTTATCTGTATAATCCATTTTAAACATCTGATCGTTATAAATATTCTGCTCGGGCAAATATTTAATAACATATCCGTTAGAAATATATTCGTCTAGTTTATCTGAATTAATATACGGTTCGAATACGACCAAATCGTTGGTTTTTTTAGGAATAAGCGTTACCATTATTTGATTATACCACCAACCGGCAATTACAATCGTTTTAACTGTCATGCTATCCGCTTGAAGAATAACGTCATTTGTATATTTATTTTTTTGCAGACGTTTTGAGTAATCCGAAAATACCGGTCCGGAAAAAGGATCAAAAAACAATTCCTGTCCGGATACAGTCATTGTAAATGCATAATTTGAAAAAGAAGCGCCTCTTAATTTATCGGTAAGATTTATGCTGCAAACGAAAGATGAGATCATCAGAGAAAAGCATAAGAGCTTGAACAATTTTTCATTTAGATAATATCCGAAAAGAAGTATTAAAAAAGGAATAACGGTAATCATATACCCAGACTTTTGCGGCAAACGAAAATAAGAAACCACAAACAATAAGATCACAGCATAACAAGCAATAAGAATTTTATTATCATGTTGTTTTTCGAACAAAACACCTTTCGGAGACCTCTTACAATTGAAAATGATCCAAACTATTGAAACAGCAATAGCGGCCATACCGACAAAACCGAAAACACCGGGAATCATTTTATAGAATACTTTCGCCAGAGAAGGATAGGGAAACTGATCGTAATACATAAAAAAAGATAGTCCGAACTCCCTGATGAGCGGTAGGTAAGAAATCAGAACAGTAAGTAGCAGCGGTAAAATTATTTTAAATAACCGTTTGGCATTTTCTGAAATATTATTTTTTTGCCAAAATATAATCAGCAAAGGGAACAGCATTGCACCACTGGTGATGCGACAACCAATAGCTAAGCCAAGAAATACGCCACACAATACATATTTATTTTTTAAAGCGCTATAAAAACTGATTAGTATAAAAGCGATGGTCCAGACAAAGTCGATTGTGTATGTTGAACTAATGTAATAGACAGGCGTAAATGCAAAAGCGAGTGCAGCAATAAAAAAATATTTGAATTGCAATTCCTTTAAGATGAGTGCAAAAAACACAGCAGCAATTGCACTAAAAAAGGCGCCAACCAAATTATAAAAAAAGGGAGGGCAACCCCAAAAGGCTGAATAAATAAATTCATGAACAGGATGTCCGGGGAAGCGGGAAGGCTCGTAAATTCCGGTCATTTTTGTATGAAAACCGGCCAATGCGATTCCCCATGAATCTTCTTCAACGCCATATCCGGCTGCCAAAAAAGGCAAGCGGGAAACAAGTACGATAGAGAAAAGAATAAAATAAGGAAAATATTTTCTACCGGTAAAAATCATTTTTTAATGAACTAAACGTTGACTAACTGCTTCGTATAAAATGATCCCAGCAGCAACAGAAACATTTAATGAACCGATCTCACCCATCAATGGAATTTTCGCTTTTCCATCTGACTTCTGAAGATATTCATTTAAAATTCCGTCTTCTTCAGATCCCATTATAATAGCTGTAGGCACCGTGAAATCTATTTGAAAATAATAATCTGTTGTTTTTTCGGTACAAGCAATAACCTGTAGTCCGCATTCATGTAAATAATCGATTGTAGATTTTAAATTTTCTTCTTTACAAACCGGAATTTTTTGCAAAGCACCGGTAGATGTTTTTATTGCATCCGCATTTATCTGAGCACTGCCGCGGGAAGGAATAATAATTGCATTCACACCTGAACATTCAGCAGTACGGGCAATCGCACCAAAATTTCGGACATCCGTGATCCGGTCTAAAATAAGCAACAAAGGAACTTTACCTTCTTCAAAAACAGTTGGAAGAACATCTTGAATTTTATAATAGCCGATAGAAGAAATATATCCGACAACACCTTGATGGTTTTTCTGAGTAAGCCGATTTAATTTTTCAACCGGAACATATTGATAAGGAATATTATTCTGTTTCAACAAGCCCATCAACTGACTCACCAACTCTCCTTTCAGTCCGCTTTGAACCAATAGTTTATCGATTTCCTTTCCTGCATTAATAGATTCAATAACCGGCCTTAAACCAAAGATCAAACTATCCTCTTCCTTCTTTTGTTGTTTTGTTTGCATAATTTTAAAATATTAATCTTGTAAATAAGTTCTTCCCTGGCGCCATATATCTACAGCCATTCCCCAATTTTGTTTGTAAACAGCAGATCGCTCAAGGGTATAGTCATTATCAGTAAAAGGATTATCAACTTTAGAAAAGGAGTAGCTGAGTGAATTTATATTATTCTCTTCTCCATAGGTCCATGTTTCAGCATAAGCTGTGCGATAGATCACATTAGGAGCACCGTAAATAAGAAAGATCATCCCTCGATCTGTTTTCCAGCCTTCAAGATAGGAAGTAAAAAACAAGTTTGCATCCCTAACTCTATTATAATATTTACGGATAATTTCTTTTGCACGCTCCTGATTTCCGGTACAATTCATCCAGAATTTTTCTACGGAAGCTTTCGGATTTGCGCTTGTACTCAATTCATCGTATTCCTGTTTTGAAGTAATATAACGCAATGGAGGAACCAGTTCTTCCGCTTTTTTTATTTCAGGGAACGTTTCGGAAAAACTGTATAACGTCAGACCGATCTTTTTCGTAGTATCCAGCTGAAAGTGATAAAATCCTTTTTTAGAAGCGGAGAACTTCGCAATACCGTTTTGATCCAGCTGTATTGTAAAAAGGCTATCTGCTTTGTATTGGAATGGTCTCGGATCTACAAGAGAAAAGGGAGGCGCTGCCAACGGGAATGAACGATTATAATACCTTACAAAAAGCGTTACTGCAATTTTCGCTTTGTATGTGATCGATAACTCTTCATTCGGTTTAAAATAATTATGAAAAAGAGGCGCATCATCCACATTTGACTTCACCAAAAAGTTTTGTCGGTTAAGATCATTATCTTTCTCAATTTCCAAAACAGTTGCAACACTGATGTTCCTATTCAGATCTGTAATATTTATGCGAAGAAAATAACTCCGGGGAGTGAGTGCCTTCACATTCATTTTACCAATCAGATATTTACTGAAATTTTCATTATTCACATCCACCAATCTGACAGATGCACTATCGATAACGTCTTTCGAATCGAATGAACTTAATAAACGGAAAGAAATTAAAAGGTTGGATGAGAAATTAAAACCATCGGGGCGAGTGTATAAGAGCTCTTTGCTGCTAATCTTATAGTGCAACTCAGAAAGACTATCGCTTACATGAAAGATAGTAAATTCAGGATGAATTGTATTCACATCTCGCTTATAAGTTGCAGCAGAAGTTTTGTTTTCTACCTTGCGTGAGGTGCCACATGCAAAAACAAACAGCATCAATAAAATATATAAACAATTCCTTTTCATCATCATTCAGAGTCTTCCGTTAATTGTGATGGTTCATCATTCTCAATAAATTTGGAGGCGATCTGCTTTGTTGTTTTCGCACCTAATTTTTCAATATCCTGTGCACGTTTTACCAAATTGCCACTTCCTTTGTGCAGCTTATTGATTGCACCATCGTATGCTGTCCGTGAAGCATCAATACTTTTGCCGATCTTATCCATGTCTTCAATAAAGCCAACAAATTTATCGTATAATGCACCACTCTGTTTTGCAATCTCTATCGCATTTTTTGTTTGCCGCTCTTGTTTCCAAACAGAAGCTATTGTTCTTAAAGTGGCCAATAACGTGGATGGACTAACAATCACAATTTTTTTATCCCAGGCAAAATTGAACAATTCCTGATCCGCCTGAACGGCAACACTAAAATAAGATTCAATAGGGATGAAGAGCAATACAAAATCAGGAGTATTAAAATCGGTAGAGGTAGGATAATTTTTTTCACTCAGTGATTTCACATGCGTTCTGACAGATAATAAATGATCTTTAATCAGCACAGAACGCTCATCATCAGTAACAGAATTTACAAATGCTTCATAAGCAATGAGTGATACTTTTGCATCAACAATTATGTGCTTATTGTCAGGAAGCATGATCACGGCATCCGGCTGAATTCGTTTGCCATCGTCATTACTTGTACTGTATTGTAAACGGTATTCCTGATCTTTCACTAAACCGGAACGCTCCAAAACTTTTTCCAGAATAAGTTCACCCCAATTACCTTGCGTTTTATTTTCTCCTTTTAAAGCTTTTGTAAGGTTATTTGCCTCTTCACTGATCTGTTTATTCAGATCAACAAGATTCTTAATTTCGGTT
>JBILYL010000177.1:0-5898 GCA_044377775.1 Bacteroidia bacterium | reverse complement strand
ATGCTCTTGAACATTTTATTTGAATTGATGTCATACTTGCTCACCTTCCCGTTATCTTTAATATACATCTTGTTTTTATTGATCGCGATCAGGTATTTATAAGGGTCGTTATATTCCCATCGCAACATATTTATCTTTTTAAAATGGAAATGGCCTTTACTGATGATCTTTTCCGACATTACACTTAAGTACTTTTCTTGTGTAAAGTCGCTTTCTAGGGTGTTGATCAATTTGGATTGTGCTTCCATTTTTTGCTTGAATGCAGTTGTATCTTTTACAGCTTTATAGCCGGAAGGTAATTGTGCTAAGCAAGAAAGAGATACGAATAATGATATTAGAGATATACTATTTTTCATTTTAACTGACAATTTACGCAATTTAACCGTTCTGTGTTTTTGCTTTTTACTTAGTTTTTCAATACCGTTTTTTTTACTACAAAACTCAGATTAATTAAATCAATAATTATGAGTAAGCTTTGATTTTTAAAAGTTCCTCTATGCCTACAATTTTGAAGCCATTTTCAGCAGCAAAATTAAGGGTTTGTTTTAATACTTTTATTGTTTTTTCAGAGGTGTCGTGAAACAGGATGATTGCACCTGGTTTTATTTGTGAAATAACTCGGGTTGTGATTTTTTCTTCGCTATCGCTTGTTGTGTCAAGAGAACGTATGTTCCAGCCGATTATGTCGTAGTTTAAGGCCTTTGATGCACTCGCAAGATTTGGTGTTGTTACTCCATATGGCGGGCGGAATAATTTCATCCTTTTTTTAATGATTGCATAAACAATGTCGGATGTGGCATCCAATTCATAAATAAATCCATTCTTACTCTTAAAATCAATTAAAAAAGAGTGGGAGAAGGTATGATTTCCGATAGTATGCCCAGCAGCATCAATCTGTTTGATCAGATCTTCTTTTCCTTGAATGTTCTTGCCGATGACAAAAAAAGTGGCAGGGGCATTATATTCAACCAATACATCCAATGCATTCTTCGTATGTTCTGAATTCGGACCATCATCAAATGTAATGGCTATTTTTTTTTCATCTGTTGACGAATTGCAAATTGTTTTTATGTAAAAATTTGATTTGATCGTTGCAGAACCGTAAATGATCAAGGCCTTATAGCTGATCACAGGAATCAGAAACCACCATAAACGTATATCAAAAAAATAGACCAGCAATGATATTGCGGTACATTCAATGATGAAGCAGATGCTCGCTGTTTTGAAATTTAACATTGTGAGAGTAAAAAGACGGAATGGTCTGTATCCAAAAACGTATTATAGATCAGCACGTTTTTTATTTGTTTTGATTTATTTTCACCAATTAAAAAAGCACTTGGAACCATTTGTCGCTTGATTATATTGGAAGCTACCCACATTGCAAAACTACCCGATGTCTGGTATTCTCCACATAAATGTTTAAAATAGGCAGAAGTACTATTCTTGAAAATCCCATCTTTTAAATTATAATAGGTCTTGTCAAAACGCGCATCTCCATTTATTCCATAAACAACCAAATCAATATCATTTAAAGTTAATCCTTTTGAATGAAGTAATTCAGAAATTTTAGATTCAATTTCCTGGTTGCTCTCAGGTTTATAGATGGTTTTTATTCCGCGGAGAACAGCGTAACTGCTTTCACTTTTTTCGTTGCTTAGTACAAAAAAAGAGGCACCTTCACCAGCAATACTTCCATCGGATTTCATATTTATCAATTCCATCGTTGGAACATTCTCTTCCTTTTTCCAATAGCCAATACGATCACATACGCGAAAATATTTGTCACTCATTTCATCATGGCCACCAACGAGTATGTTTTTTGCTTCACCTTCTGCAAGTGTCATTAAACCATCCAATACAGCACTTTCGAAAGAAAATCCCTTGTGAACGTATGTAAAGTTGTAGTTCATGCATTTTAACTGTAAAGCAATTTGAGCGCTTACAGTATTATGTGTCGATTGAATAAATGAAGTAGGGGTTAAGAATTGTTCGTCATTTTCAATGATTGCGACTAAAAACTTCTCCGTATCTTCTAAACATCCCAATGCCGTTCCTGTCATTATCGCATCGGGCATGTTGATCTTTGCATCTTTAAAACAAACCGAAGAAGCGGCAATACTCATTTTAATAATGCGTGCCATTCTTCTTGATAATACAGGATTTAAAAATTCCTTATAAGAAGGTTCAATGCAGCGGAGTGATTTGGAATTGTGTTCAACTACTTCTGATAAAAAATCAGTTGTGTCAAATGTTTTCTGTGGAGAAATTATTCCAATGCCGTTGATGTATGCTTCCATATTCTATTGGTGTCTTGAGAAAATTAAAGCGGAAGTATTTCCTCCAAATCCGAATGAATTTGATAATACATGATTTATTTTTTTGCTCTTATCTAGTAACGTGGTTGGTTTGAAACTCAACTCTGTCATAGGATTTACATAATTCAAATTAGGGAAAACCATATTGTTTTTGATCGCAAGAACCGAAAAGATCCCTTCGATTGCTGCACATGCAGCAAGTGTATGACCTGTGAATGCTTTGGTAGAGCTAATACTCGGAACATTTTTTGAAAATAGTTTATCAATTGCTGTGCCTTCTGAAAGGTCATTGATGGATGTTCCTGTTCCGTGGGCGTTGATATAATCTATATCGGCAGGTTTCAATCCGCTTACTTTAAACGCTTTTTCCATTGCCAAATACGCGCCTGCTCCATCGGGAGAAGATGCTGTTTGGTGAAATGCATCATTTGAATTCCCGTAGCCGGAAAGTTCAGCATAAATTTCTTTTCCTTTTGAAGCTTTTTCAGATTCGATTACAATAAATCCAGCTCCTTCACCCAAATTTAAACCCTGACGCTCTGCATCAAAAGGTTTACATTGTTCTTTGTCTAATATCATTAAAGTCATAAAACCATTGATAGCAAAACGAGTCATCGAATCGGTTCCTCCAACCACAACTCTGTCTAAAATACCATGTTTGATCAATCGGGCACCGAACATGATTGCATTGGCAGAAGAGGAGCATGCAGTTGAAATGGTAGACAAATAATCTTTGATTCCTGTATGGTCAGCAATAAATTCAGTACTGTCGCCACATTCGTGTGCCTCAATGTATTTTAGCCAAGGTCCGCTTTTTTTTGTATCCAGATAATCATACCATAGATCTTCAGTCATACACATTCCTCCAACGCTGGTGGCAGAAATGATTCCGGTTCGATATTCTTTTATGTTGCTTATGCCGGAAGATCTCAATGCTTCCTGAACAGCAATAAGACCCAGCAAAGCTGTACGTGTACTTTGTTGGTCGGGCCGTAAACCGGCCATTGAAGTGAGCTCTTCGTTACTAGCTTTTATTTCGCCAACAGGAATTATTGCTTTGTGACGTGAACGAATGTTTTCTAAAGTTCCAATACCTGATTTTGAATTCTCTAATGAAGCAAATGATTCAGCTACATTGTTGCCAATGGCTGTGATCATTCCCATTCCGGTTATATAAATTTTTGAAGACATATTTTGGTTTCACGACCAGACAAAACAGACTGCTCTGTTTTATCTGAAATGCCATTTAGGAATATAAATAAAAAAGTAGGTTTCAGTTTTTAAAATTTGTAACCGGAAGAACTACTTTTTGTTAGCTTGGATAAATTCAGCCATTGTGCGAATGGATTGAAATATTTTTTTCCCGTCAGCAGGATTAGCGATTTTGATACCGTGATTTTTTTCCAATAATACGATCAATTCCAACGCATCAATAGAATCTAATCCAAGACCTTCACCAAATAGAGGAGCATCTGAATCAATGTCTTCTTTTTTTAAATCTTCTAAATTCAATTGTTCAATAATTTCCACTTTAAGTTGATCGATTAATGCATCCATAATTAGTTGGTTAGTTTTAGTTGTTATAAATATTTTTAAGTTCTTCTGAATTGTGTTCTATCCCTATTTTCCCTTTATCTTTTTCAACCGTATATAAAAATGCATCGTATTTATTTTCATAAAAATCGACCCAGCCAGTAATGCAGCATTTTATTTTGTTGCTATTCAAAAGTGAGTTAATATACGTACTCATGAAATCAGCATCAAATTTATCAAAAATAAAGAAAGTATTCTCTCCTTTTATGCTATTTCTTATTGCAATTTCACCAATCAGAATATTGGGCAATGTATAAACAAATACAGCCGGACTTGCAAAGTAGTTGTTTTTGTCTGAAATATTTCGTTGGTGCTCTTCATCTGTCTCCAATGAGGATGAACTATTCGCAATTATTATGGCAATATCACTAGCCGCATTTTTATGAGTGATCGGGTTGTTCTTAAGAACCAGATCGGAAGCCAAAAAAGCCAAACGGCTCAATTGATCCATTTTATAAAATTTCGGGTAATTTATCTGGAAATGTTTATAGGCAGATTTTATGAAATCTGCTGCGGGCAATGATTTGTCTTCAAAGGCAATGATTCCGTCAATGGAAACCGATCCGTTTTTAACTGAACAAAAGGTGTTTATATAATTTTTTTGTTCCATTTAGTTGTTCTGTACTTTTTGAAAAAAAACTGCCGCATTGCATCCTCCAAATCCGACTGCTGTTTTAAGGCAATTGTTTACTTTGGCACTCTGCGTTTCTTTTATGATATTTATGGGCATTGTAACGCCAAGTTCAGAATGGTTGTAAGTTCCAATCAACGTGTTTTCACGCATGGAATGCAAGCCGATAATAGATTCGATCAGTCCGGCTGCACCTAAGGTGTGGCCGAAATAACTTTTTAAACTGTTCATAGGTACTGCATCCAGTTTAGAATCTGATATGGCAATTGATTCCATATCATCATTGTAAAGGGTTGCGGTACCGTGTCCGGAAATATAATCAACCTCAGATGGTTGTATATTTGATTCTGTTAATGTTTTATGTATTGCTAAAAACAATCCTTCCCCGGTTCTCGATGGTCCTGAAATATGGTTCGCATCATTTGAACTCGCCCCACCTTTCACAATTAATTGCTCTTGTTTGTTTGATACTTTTTGGATGCTATTACTTAATACGATCGTTCCGCATCCTTCCCCCAATGATATTCCATCACGTTTGGCATCGTAAGGTTTTGCAATATCTTTACTGATCGCTTTGAAAGATTGGAAACCTGAAACTACAAAATGAGTGAGAACATCTGCACCGCATACAATAATCGTATCATAACGATCTTCTTCCAATAATCGTTTTCCTAAAACAATTGCCAATACACCCGAAATACAAGCATTTGATAAAACGATAGGTTGATTAGGATTGTTAAAATACCGACCGATTACATTAGCTATTTCCCAAAGGTAAACTCGCTTTTTGTCAAATTTTGAACTAGCGGCACTTTCTAAAAGATCGATATTTCCTTTTGTGCTGGAAAGTATGATCAGTGTTTTTGGACTTTGAATATCAATATTTTGATTCCGATTTAAACAGTCAGTAACCGACAAGATCACCATCTTTTCTAAACGGGTGAATTCAGACTTAGGATTTAATTTTTGAAATTCAATATCTAGTTTTGTGGTATCAATAATTCCTGCAAAAACGGGCTCAGCTGAAAGAGTCGGATCTGTGATTCTTTTTACTCCCGTTTGCATTTTTTTTAACTGTTCAAAGTTTTCTGAACTGCTAAAACCCAGCGGTGAAATAATATTATCGGCTAATATGTATGCTTGTGATTTCAAATTATTAAATTCTTCTTCTTCCATTCCTCATAAAACTCAGGTATGGTAATGTGGAGTTCATGGTCTAGATTCATAAATATTTGTGTTGATTCGCCAGTTGCGACTAATTCACCATCTGATTCACGGAAAATATCATATCTGAAAATTATTTTTGCAGCTGGTGAATGGATAAATGTGGTGATGATTTTAACATGGTCACCATATTTT
>JBILYL010000407.1:0-5919 GCA_044377775.1 Bacteroidia bacterium | reverse complement strand
TGTTCTCATGCGATTTTTTTTTAGGTATAAGATTAGGAATTGATTTCAGGAGCAAAGTAATAAGTAAGTGGTTGTAATCTCTATGAAGAAACTCAAAAGGGCATGTGATGTTCATCACCAAGGGAAGCGGCAAAAACTTTCACACGCGAAAATATTACAATCTGCTATTAAGGGTATAATTATTTTAAAAGAAAATATTTCATAAAAAATCCCCAAACATTTCTGTTTGGGGATTCCTATAAAGCAATTGTTTTAATTTTATTTTACGATGGTAACTGTACCAATATAACTGTGCTGCCTATCGAACACATCAGTAAGTTTTACCTTCCAGACATAAACATCTTGCTGAGCAACATCTTTCCCTTCATTGGCTCTTCCATCCCATTTATCATATAAATATTTTCCATGGAAAATTTCATTTCCCCAACGGTCAAAGATCCATATATCATATTTCACAATTCCGATTCCATCACCAAAGAAATAATCATTCACACCATCATCGTTCGGTGTAACACAATTCGGAATGAAGAAGGTAAATTCAGGACCAATTTCAATCGGATGCATAACTGTATCATAACAACCATCGGCATTGTGAACAATTAAAGTTACATCATATGTTCCAGGATTAGTAGTAGGAAAAGTGTGAACAGGACTTGAGGTGCTTGGCGCCAATGTGTCTCCATCACCAAAATTCCAGAACCAATAATTTACATCCGAAGAAGATTGATTATTCATAGTTATGTTACCATCAAAGATCGTGGAAGGATTCGGGCTCGGAGAAAATGCAGCTATTGGCTGTTGAAAAACATCAATGAACTGAGAGATAGTCAAGGAAGAACTACATCCATTACTTGAGACAACACTTAAGGAAACATCATACGATCCGGTAGAAGGATAACAATGTGTCGGATTTTGTAACGTACTTGTATTGCCATCACCAAAACCCCATAACCACGAAACAATAGCTGCACCACCCGTAACTGTTGAGAGATCCGTAAAAAAAGGACAATGCGGAGGACAACCAGAAGTATCGTTTGCGGTAAAATTCACTACAGGTGAAGGATAAAAAGAAAGAGTAACATTTGACGAAGCAAACGGACAAGATCCGGAGCTGTTTGAAGTAAGAGTTAATGTGACAGAACCACCAGCTGCATCTGCAGTACTTGGCGTGTATGTAGCGTTCAGAGTAGTTGCATTCGGAGAAAAAGTTCCGGTACCCCCACTCCATGTTCCACCGGTTGCTGAACCACCTACAGATCCTGCAAGGGTAACACTTGCACCGAAACACAATGATTGAGGAGAACCTGCATTTGCTGTTTGAACGGCATCAACTGTAACAACAACAACATCTGTTGAGGTACATCCCGATGCTGTATTTGTTGTAGTAACAGTATATGATGTTGAAGTACTTGCTGGTCCGGCATTCGCAATTGTAGCAACTGGATTCGAAGCCGTTGCAATGCTTAATCCGGAAGCCGGAGACCATAAATAAGTATCACCAACAGTTGCAGCAGCACCTATTGTTCCGGAAGAACCAGTACAATAAAGAATATCAGCACCTGCAGATGAAACGGGTGCAGGATTTATTGTAACCGTTGCAATTGCAGAAGATGTACAACCTAAAGACGTCCCTGTAACCGTATAAGAAGTAGTAGAAACAGGACTGACACTTAAAGGATTTAAAATAGAACCAGTATTCCAGGAATAAGTTGTAGCTCCGGCAGCTGTTAATGTTGCTGATAGTCCGGCACAAACAGCAGGTGAATTTACTGTTGTAACCGGCAATGGATTTACGGTAACAGTAGCAATTGCCGTTCCGGTACAACCACCTGTTGTTCCAGTAACAGTATACGTAGTTGTAACTGCGGGAGTAACAGTAATCGGATTCGATGTTGCACCCGAATCCCAGACATATGTTGTTGCACCTGTACCTGTAAGCGTTGCCGTTTGTCCGGCACAAATTGTCGGAGAGTTTACCGCTGTAGCAATAGTACCACCAATGGTTACAGTAGCAATTGCAGTGGAGGAACAACCCAATGATGTTCCTGTAACGGTATACGTAGTTGTTACAATCGGAGTAACAGTGATCGGATTTATTACAGCGCCTGTCGACCAAGAATAAGTTGTGGCACCGGCAGCCGTAAGTGTTGCTATTTGGGTCGGACAAATAGTTGCGGAGTTAACGGTGGTGACCGGAATAGGATTTACGGTTACAGTAGCCACAGCAGTTGAGCTACAGCCAAGTGACGTTCCGGTAACCGTATATGATGTTGTTGAAACAGGTGTAACAGATATTGGATTTGTGACCGCGCCAGTTGACCAGGAATAAGTTGTTGCTCCAGCAGCAGTAAGAGTTGTTGCAGTTGCACCATCACATACAGAAACTGAATTAACGGTTGTAATTGGAATGGGATTGACCACAACAATTCCATGGGCCGTATCCGTACATCCGTTCAGATCGGTATATGTTGCAATATAGGTTGTTGTGGCAGCTGGTGTAACTGTAATAGCTGCAGTAGTTTGTCCACCAGGACTCCAAGAGAAGCCGCCACCAGCGACTGTTGGAGTTGCAGTAATAGTTGCTGCCGTACCTGCACAAACAGTTTGTGAAGCTGAAGTAACAACAGCAGGAGGATGAACAGTAACAGGATAAGTAAGTAAAGTAGTACAAGTAGCACCCGCAACAGAAGTAATCGTACAAGTATAAGTTGTATTTACAGCAGGAGAAACCGTTACAGATTGAGTTGTTTGCCCACCAGGAGACCAGGAATATCCGGCTGCACCAGTAGGAGCAGCAAGAGTTGTTGATGTTCCCGGGCAAATAAAGTTTGGACCGGTAATAGCCATCGGATTGCAGGCAACATCAATATATGCATAAGCAAAGTGAGCACCGAGGGTACAATCCCCGACAGTAAATTTAATTTTGGCACATGATCCGATATAAGGTGTAAGATCAATTGCAACAGGAGTCCATGTTTTGTAATAAACATCCGTATATCCGGGAGCAAGGAGAAATCCGGGAATTCCGGGACCACCTACAACCAGATATTGTCCGCAGACAATAGGATTACCGGCACAATCAAATACTTCAATTTTAAAGAATGGCTGCTGCAAGGCTGTGTGAGCAGAAGCACCAGCATTGGCATCCTGAATAACGACAGCATATTGATACGTCAACAATGCATTAGCAGCAGTCACATTAAATGTCTGTTCTAAGGTTGCGCCTCCGTATCCGGATGTAACACCATCTCCAAGTCTCATTGAATTCGGACCACCACCCGGAGCTACCATAGGAAATCCACCAATAGGATCAGTTCCACCGGCTGTAATTGTATGTTGAGGAGCGGCAGTAGTGAATGTTATCGGATTATAAGTTGGAGTTGAAGCACCTACAGGTCCATCATGCATAGAATAACCGTATGTTCCTGACCATCCGGCAAAACTACCTGCATCAAAACCCATATTGGTACAAGAAGGCTGAACAGGAGGCGGAGTAATATAATTTACCGCCATAGAATAATCAAAACAAGGGCAATATCCGGGGTAGTTATCGATCATGATATAATAACATTGACCGGCAGTAACATTTGCGGAGACACCAACTTCAGGAGTACCCTGACTCGTTGTTCCTGCCACACAACTTCCGGTGCTTGGGCATCCTTGCCAAACGGAAAGTGCCGGAAACTGTGCAACCTGCAAAGGATCATAACAATATAAAGTCATGTTGGTGAGTGCAATATTTATTGTACCGGTAGTAGGAGCGCAAAAATAATACAACCAGTCGGGACCTTGTGTATTAAGAGCATCCATACAAGAAGCACCGACCATATTATAATCATCGGTAGTTGTTCCAGCACATAGAGTTCCTGTTGTTGTGGAAAAAGGAATGGTAATAGGACTCGCAAGAGCGTTTGCACAGGTATTTCCACCTTGAGAAAAACCAAAGAATGGCATTGTTAACAGTGCAATAAAGGATGTAATTTTATACATGAGCAAATGTTGAGAGATAATTTTCATGCTTTATTTTTTTTCTTTTTTAGTTCCTATTTCATCTTTTGAAACAGCAGCATCAGATGGTTGAACAACAATAGTTTCCTTTCTAATTACCGAATCGGAGGATGAAACGGGCAATATTATTCTAGGGAGAATTTTGGATTCCGGAGAACATCCTATCGGCTTCACTTTATCAGCAGGTATTTTATATAAGATTTGTTTTGTTTTGGCAGGATCCTGGGAAAAGGCGGATCCACATACAAATAATGAGAAAATGAATAAAAGTAAATTTTTAAATTTCATATGTTTAAAGTTTAGAAAATATCACTTAAATACCTGTCGGTTCAAAACTGAATAACCGGGGCTTTTATTCACAAATTAAAAGGCGAACTTAAACGAAATTACTTAAGAATCAAGCAAGTAAAAACAAAAAAAAAACTATTTTTAGAACCGAATTTCTTGAAAAAAAACACAAAACAAAATAAAAAAGAGTAAAAAAAGGCTTATAAATACTTAATTAACAAGCTCTTATATTGACCACAGCCACCTACAAAAGGTTGCAGTTACACCAAAAAAGTTATTAACAATTCAGATAAATTGAATAAATAGCTAAAAAAAGGAGGCAACCCTAGATCCAGGAGATATCTTTTTTGAGAAAAGAAAGGGTTTTTTCCTCTGGAGAATTTGATTCCGGGGTAAAATCATATTCCCATCCGGCAGTTTTGGGTAAACTCATTAAAATGGATTCTACACGGCCATTACTTTCGAGTCCGAATTTTGTCCCTTTGTCATAAATCAAATTGAACTCAACATATCTTCCTCTGCGAAGCAATTGCCATAGCTTGTTTGATTCATTAAATGGCTTTAATTTGTTCCGATTCATAATTTGTGTATAAACAGGAGCAAATGTATTTCCGATCTCCTGAACAAAAGCAAAAAGCTGTTCTTTGGAGACGTTTTCGTTTTGAGTTAACTTATCAAAAAAGATCCCACCCACTCCACGTGTTTCGTTCCGATGGGTAATAAAGAAATAATCATCCGCCCATTTTTTAAAATCAGCATAATACGTTGCGGAATGTTTATCACATGATTTTTTTAAAGACGAATGAAAAAACACAGCATCTTCCTCTGCGACATAGTGGGGAGTAAGGTCTATTCCACCACCAAACCACCAAACCCCGTTACTCATCTCAAAATAACGAACATTCATATGGATGATAGGAACCATTGGATTACTCGGGTGAATTACGATAGAAACACCTGTAGCATAAAATGTATTTTTAGGAGTCGGTTCACCGGTATTATCCTTTAACAGAAAATCGGGAACGTCACCATGAACCGCTGAATATAAAACACCACCCTTTTCAATTACATTTCCGTTCTGAATAATCCTTGTTCGTCCACCTCCTCCTTCATTCCGGATCCAAATATCTTCAGCAAATTCACCCTTACCATCTTCCTGCTCTAAAGCACTACAAATAGAATCCTGCAAGGACATGAACCATTCTGAGATTTCTTCTTTGGATAGCATGTTTAGTTGGCTTTTATTAACTGATAATCTTTGTATTTCAGAATGTAGACAAATTTATTTTCAAATCCACTCTCTGAAGGGAATTGAGCAAATTGATAATTGCTACTCAGTCCGTTATACTTATTAGCAGATAATTGTTTCAGAAAGCCGCTACCCTCTTTTTGCAATGACGAAATAAAACAATAGGCAACATCGAATCCTTGATAAACATACATTTCAGGTTCTGTTTTATATTTCGAACGGTAAGTCTGTATAAAATTCTGAGTACCGGCATTTTTATAATCAACAAATGTATTTGCAGGAATGTGAAGCGACAAATTATTTAAATATTCAAAATCGAGGTTGTCGTAATTCATCCAATTCTGCAATCCGAATAATACAATTTTAAATTTTTC
>JBILYL010000176.1:0-5921 GCA_044377775.1 Bacteroidia bacterium | reverse complement strand
ATAATTCCTTTCAGTAAAGTTGAAAATGTTAGGAAGAAGGTAATCTCCATAGGAGGCAAAGAGATTCCTATCGGCAGCAGTTACGAAGTCGATTTTTTTTCCATTTTCAAAAAATAGAACTTTTTACCGCAATAAATTAAACCTCTACCGCATTTTCTTGTCAATAATTAACATTAAACTGATATTTGATAAAAATAATTTAACTGCATTTGTTCATTCCAATTTCAAATTGTCGGCTAGCGGAGAAGAATTGATGCTAAGCAATTCAACCGGAGTTGTTTTTGACAGCGTAACTTTCGGAGCTCAGAACGGTGATGTCGCTTCCGCAAGATGTGCAAATGGCAAAGGTCCATTCACCTCACTCTACCCAACATTTAATTCTTGGAATTGTATCACCGGAATTTCAGAAAGCGATTCAAAATCTACAGAGATTCTTGTTTATCCAAACCCTGCAAAAGATAATATCATCATTCATTTCCCTTCAGATGAGAATAGTATCCGGATATACAATTCGTTGGGAGAATTATTGATCGATGAGGCTTCAAACAGTAACCCAGTAAATATTGGTGTTACACATTTGAATTCAGGAGTATATTTTATAAATATCAATCAAAAATTAATTAAGCAACTGGTTATTGTAAAATGAATCAGGCAATAACGCTTTGTTTCGTGTAAATATTTATGTTAAATTTACCTTAAAAAGCGAAAATATGTATAAACGTTACTTTTCTCTCCTATTGTATATTATTCTTGTTTGTACTTTTTCATCAGAAGCCCAAATTGTAATAAACGAAGTATCCAGTGCTAGTGTATCTAATTATTTAGATGAAGATGGTGACCAGGAAGACTGGATTGAATTTTACAACACCTCCTCCTCGGCCGTAAATATGGGCGGATATACGATTACCTCCAATGAAAATGGAACAATAAAATCCTGGACTTTCCCAAGCATCAACATAAAACCAAATGATTACCTCACTGTTTTTTGCTCTAAAAAAAATCGCAATGCTTATTTTGATCATTGGGAAGTGCCTGTTTACCCACAACTTTCCTGGAAATATTTTTTAGGGACAACTAATCCTCCTCCTACATGGAGAGATATTACTTTTAACGATGCTTCCTGGACGAGCGGAATGGGTGGTATAGGATATGGCGATGGTGATGACAGCACCATTACTCCACCAATCAGTTCTGTTTTTATGCGGACAAGTTTCAACATTGCTGATACAAGTATAATTCCGACCGCATTATTATTTCTGGATTACGATGATGGATTTGTCGCATATTTAAATGGCGTTGAAATAGCACGTGCTAACATTGGCGTCTTCGGAGACCAACCTAACTTTAATACTTGGGCGTATGACGAACATGAAGCGACAGTTTATTCAACTGGAAATTTTTCTGCCGCATATTTCGTTTCTCCTGAAGTGGTTGATGCAGCGATTAAACCGGGAACAAATGTATTTAGCATTCAAACACACAATTTCTCCGGAGGCACAGATGACTTGACTTCTATGCCTTATTTTCTTATCGGAGTTAATGACACTCTTGTTACCTACTACCCTTTCTCCGCAACGGTAAACCTTCATACTAACTTCAACTTAAATAGTACGGGACAAAATTTAAGTCTGTCGGATCCAATGGGAAATATTGTTGACCAATATAGTATCGGGAACATGCAGTTAAATAATACATTCGGAAGAAGGCCAAATGGATCCAACAATTGGTATTTCTTCGATAGCCCGACTCCTGATACAACAAATAATACTTCCGCTTTTTATACAAACTATTTAAGTAAACCTGCATTTACTTTGAATGCAGGATTTTACAATTCTTCACAAACACTTTCTATCACTTCAGCAACAGGTTTGGTCAGATACACATTAGACGGAAAAGATCCAGATCAAACAAGTGCATTGTTCACTGTCCCAATCAATATCGACTCTACAACAGTTGTTCGGGCGAGGACCTATTCTACCAATCCACTTGAACTACCTAGCGAAATCATTACGAACACCTATTTTATCAATGAAAACATTGAATTGCCTGTCGTTTCCTTAACTAGTGATCCTTATAATTTGTTTGATTACAACTATGGTATTTATGTTTTTGGCCCGAACGCGGATACCGTGAATGTCCCTTTTCAAGGATCCAATTTCTGGCAAGGGTGGGAACGACCGGCAAACATCGAATATTTCGACACCGAAGGAAATCTCGGTTTTGAAACCCCTTCTTCCATTGCCATTCAGGGCAACTACTCCAAAGCATGGCCGCAACGTGGATTTGCAGTAAAAACAAAAGAAAACTACAAGGGGGAAACAATCGATTATCCTTTGTTTCCGGACAAGCCGCATATTTCACAATATAAATCATTCAACATCCGGAATGCCGGATCTGATTGGAACAAAGCACATATGCGTGACCGTTTCAATCAAAAAAATGCTCAAAAAAGTACAAGCCTCGATATAATGGATGGCAGACCTTGTGTACTTTTTATCAATGGTAAATATTGGGGTGTTTATGAACTGCGTGAAAAACAAGACAAAGATTACATTGAAAATAACAGCGGTGTGCCTGCAGATAAGATCGACTTCCTGCAGTTTGACGGAAGCATAATCGAAGGCAGCAATACCGCATTTTTAAACATGTCCAACTATATCGGAACGAACGATATGTCAATAGCTGCAAATTACAATACAGCAAAAAACATGTTGGACATTGAAAATTTTTGTGATTATTTTATTACAGAAACGTATATATTAAATATCGACTGGCTAGGCAGTTACACTAACAACATTAAATTCTGGCGGCCAAACAATCCGGTTGGAAAATGGCGTTATGTTTTATGGGATACTGATTTATCATTAGGCTTTGCAACTGCTTGGGGCGGAGCTGTAAATACCGACTTCTTGGATGTAGCGATTCACCCTTCAACTGTAAACCCTCATTCCACAATGCTTGCCGGGCTTCTAGCAAATACCGAATTCAAAAATTATTTTGTTGATCGTTATGCGGATTTGATGAACACGATCTTTCTTCCGGAAACCATGCAAGAAAATGCAGATATTCTTCACGATGAAATGCTTCCGGAAATGACAAGACATTTTGACCGCTGGGGCGGAAGTTTTTGGGGCGGACTGATTGGTCCGGCAAGCAATGTGGCTGAATGGGAAAACGAAATAGATACAATGATGGTGTTTGCAAACGACAGGATTAATTTCGCACGCGATCAGATACAAAACCAATTTTCGCTAACAAAACAAGTTGATGTTTTATTAGACGTTACTCCTGATGGTGCAGGAAAAATAAAAATCAGTACCATTACACCGGAAACGTTGCCTTGGACAGGAGTATATTTTGACGGAGTGCCGGTAACGATTACCGCAATCGCTAATCCAGGGTATGAATTCAAATATTGGGAAGCAAATAATAACATTGCCACCAACGACTCTTCAGCCGGTATAACCTTGAACATTACTTCAGACGATTTGTTTAAAGCACATTTTGAAATTCTGGAACCGGGTATGGAAGTATATCCAAATCCATTCAACGACATTGTCACTATCGATTATCAGATCCCGGAAAGCCAGCAGGTCAGTATAAAACTATATTCTATCCTTGGACAAGAAGTTACCGAAATCGTTTCTCCGGAATCGTTTCAGCAAGAAGGTAGTTATACTGTGAAATTCAACACAAACACGATTTCTGTATCACAAGGACTATATTTCATTGAATTTAAAACGAAAGACTTTAGCAAAACAATTAAACTAATAAGAGCAAAATCAAATTAATTAAAATATTATTCACAATAAAAAACAAACAACCAATTAAATTATTTAACTTTCCGATAATATAATTTTAACAATGTAAATTACTATGAAAAAAATCGCTTCAATTTTAATTCTCTCGCTAACAACGATCCTTATTTCTTGTGAAAAACCGGAAGGTCAGGGTGGAGATTCAACCATTACAGGAAAAGTACATGTGACGAATTATAATGCAACTTTTACGGTCGTGAATTCAACATATTTTGCAGGTGATGTGGATGTATTTATTGTTTATGGAAATGACGCAACCTATGGCGACAAAACCTCTACCGGACCTGATGGCGTATTTGAATTTAAATATTTACGTACTGGTAATTATAAGATCTTTGTTTATTCAAAAGACAAAGCTGCTTATCTTGCTGGTAATACAAACCCTCCAGAAACTGCTATTTTCAAATCAGGAGAGATAACCGATAAAAAACAAACTGTTAATTTCGGCACACTGGAAATATTCAAATAATATTCAATCTGACATCTATTATTATGAAATATTCGACAACGGTCTTTATTATTTTTTTCACTCTTTTATCTGTGAATTCTTTTTCACAAAGCAAAAAAGAAGTGAAAAAATTCAAGATCAAATCCAGCACTACAGTTGTGACAGAGTCTCTTGAAGGCAAAGAAAAAACACGTACAGATTCGTATCAGAAATTTGATAATTCCGGGAATGTTCTGGAAGAAATTGAATACAACAAAGACGGCAGTTTCAAAAAGAAAGAAACCCACAAGTACAACAGAAACAACGACAATACGGAAGATGTCATCTTTGATGAAAAGGGAAATGTACAGAAGAAAACGATCACAGAGTACAACATGAACAAAGACAAAACCCATGAGTCGGTTTATGATGGCAGTGGCAAATTAATTGAAAAGACTCAACACGGCTATAATGCGAAAGGTTTAAGGTCATACGAAATTACAACTGACGACAAAGGCAAGATGATAAAAAAATCAATTTATGCTTACGACAAAAACGGTTTGAAAACCGAGAAAAAAACAACCGATGCAAATGGAGAAATGATCTCTGTTAAAAAATATAATTACGAATATTAATTGTGACGGAATTAAGTAGCATATTAAAAGAGTTTACCCCCATTACCCTAAAGGAAATGGACAGAGTAAAACTAATGGATAGAACGGACACTAAATTTATTTTCAAGTACGACCAACTGCATGAGCTATTAGATCAATTAAAAGAAGATTACAGCATTCTTGAAGTAAACGGAAACAGGTTAAGTAGATATGAATCGCTATATTTCGACACAAAAAATTTCGACTTATTCCACAGTCATCACAGAGGAAAATCAAGTCGTTTTAAAATCAGATTTAGGAAATATGTTGAATCTGAATTGCAATTTTTTGAAGTGAAATTTAAAAACAATAAAGGAAGAACAATTAAGGACAGAGTTAAACAAAAGGAGATCGATGGCACGATAAAGGAAAATGCAGAGGAATTACTCAATCACAAAACACCATTAAAATCAAGCAACTTAGAAGCAAAGATCTGGGTAAATTATTCAAGGATAACTTTTGTAAACAAACTTTCCCCTGAACGTGTAACCATTGACTTAAATTTAACTTTTAAAAATAACGAAGAAAGTAAAACTATTCACAATTTGGTGATCGCAGAGGTAAAGCAAGACAAAGCACTTACATCGGCATTCATCAAATTAATGAAAAAGTATCATATCCGCGAAGGAGCCATCAGCAAGTATTGTTACGGCATCATTAGCTTATATGAAAAAATAAAGCACAACAATTTTAAACCAAAATTAACCTTAATAAAAAAAACATTGTATGGTACTTCTGCAAGAATTAACTGAAGAAACAATTTCCTCGGGTTTTACTCTTTTCGAAAAATTAGGCCCAAAATTTTTCATCCGTTTGGCAATAAACCTTGCTTCAGTATTTATTCTTATTCGATTCATTTATTTTCCGGTTTATAAAAACAGGGAGAACTTTTTTACTCTGTTTATTTTCAACCTCATCATTTTCTTGATCACATTTATTTTAAACAAGTCGGATATGAGTATGGGTGCGGCATTTGGACTATTTGCGGTTTTTTCCATGCTAAGATACCGAACAGAAGGCATC
>JBILYL010000175.1:0-5929 GCA_044377775.1 Bacteroidia bacterium | reverse complement strand
AAGTTAAAGCGGTAGTAATTATTCATATCCAAGATTCTATGTCGCTAAAAGACACTAATTTATATCACAGATAAAAGTATGTTAATTGAGAGCACCAAACATAGGTGTTGACACTCATATTAAAAGAAAGTAGCGCGTTTAAAAAGAAAGTGGATGGGGGTTTTCTAAAAATAGGGTTTGTATGCTACGGCAAATTTGATTAGAGCATAATTGCCTTCTAGTTCCATTTTACGACAAATGTTATAACGGTGATTTTCAACAGTTTTATAGCTTATAAAAAGCAATGCCGCAATTTCTTTCGATGATTTATTTTCAGATATCAGCTTTAAAATTCGCATTTCTGATATAGTTATTTTTAATAATTTCTTCTTGATTGAATCATTTCCAATATCCTTTTCCTTTCTTGAAATAAGAAATTGCTTAATGTTAGGGCTAATGTATACATCATTTTGTGCAACTGAATTTATACAATTGATAATGTCGTCTACCGTATTATCTTTTAAAACATACCCGCTAACACCAATATTCATTGCTTCATTGAATAGGTCTTCTTCCTTATACATCGTAAGAATAACAAATCGGGTTTTCGACTTCAGCTTTAATGCATTCCTACATACCTCAATACCACTCATATTAGGCATATCAACATCTAAAATAGCTACATCCGGCTGATGAAGTAAAATCAATTCTAATGCTTCATTCCCATCTGATGCTTCGGCAAGAATTTGAAATGATTTATCTGATTTTAAAATATCAAGCAAGCCTTTTCTGAAAATAGGATGGTCGTCTGCAATAATTAATGTATTACTCATATATTTTAAATAGGAATATTAATGAAATATTTTGTGCCATTTATCGAATCAGATTCAATGTAAAAATTACCATTCAGAAGATTTGTCCGTTCTTCAATCCCTACTAATCCAAAATTTTTATTTAGAGATAGTAACACCTCTTTCCCAAAACCCTTTCCATTGTCCTGAATAACAATTGATAGGATACTATCCTTTTTTTTATGCATGGAAATTTTTGCGGCAGTAGCTGAAGAATGCTTAATAATATTGTTTAATGACTCCTGCACTATCCTGTATATTTGAATTTCCTGCACCGCAGTAAAATTAATTACTCCAATATCTATATCATCAGACATATAAATTGAGGTTACATCACTCACCTTTTTTATCAACAATTGGATTGCTTTTATCAAACCAAATCGTTCTAATTGATACGGATGTAAATCCCTGCAGATAGAACGAATCTCTTCAATAGATTCCTCAATAAATTCGGCTGTTTGTTCAATATTAAATGATGAGTTTTCATTGTTTTTATTATCCAACAATAATTTATTCTTCACTATTAATAAATTTTGACCAACACTATCGTGAAGTTCTTTAGCAATTCGTTTGCGTTCAGATTCTTGAGAATTGATAAGTTGTTGTGTAAATTGCTGTTGTTTTGCTTTTTGAAATTTGATTTTTTTGAATCTGTAATAAAAAAACAAAGACAAAACAATTAAATAAAACAAAATAAACAACTGAGGAATCCACCATAATTTCCAAAACGGCATTTTAATAGAAAAAGAGAACTCAACAGGAATTGTATTCCACACACCTTTATCATTTGACGCAATTAGCTGAAAAGTATATTCAGCTGGCTCTAAAAATGAATAGGTAACTTTCCTTTCCGAAATAGCCGGATTCCATTTTTCTTCAAATCCCTTTAGCCGATATTTATATTTTACTTTATCAGGTGAAGAAAAATACAAACCTATAAAATCGAACGTAACATGATTTTGGTTAGAGGGCAAAACAAGATTGATAGGAAGATTTGTTAAAGCATCAATACTATCAGAATATTTAGAATAATTAAATTTTTCAGCAAACAATCGGATGCCAGTAATATAGGTTCTAGGAGAAATCCGATCAGGTAGCGCCTTGCTTGGACTATATCTATAAGCACCATTTGTTGAACCAAACCAAATATTCCCAAGATCATCTTTTACAATTGCGCCTGAGTTTATAGCTGCGCTTGGTAAATACTCTTCATTTAACACAAGTTCAAAATTCACAACATCCTTATCCCGCAGTGCTTTCAAATTGAGCTTTCCTATTTTATTTTCAGTTCCGATCCACATCGTTTCATCATCAATAAGAATTGCACCTATGCCATAAATTCCAAATCTTTCTGAAAGGTTATAAACTTTAACTACTCGTTTTTTATTTAGATAGGATATAAAAATCAACTCTGATGCTCCGGCAATCCAAACGTTTCCCATTTTATCCTTTGCAGAAGACAAATAAGTAAGGTGATCAGGGGGCAACAATTCATTTACAGCCTGAATCGAATCACCATCAAAAGTCATCAATCCTTCTAATGTACCAATCCAGAATACACCCATATTATCTTTAATGATTGTACGAATGCTACTCGCGGAGGAAAGGTTATCTGGGATCGTTATTTTTTTAAATGCTTTACCATCAAACAATGAAAATCCTGATTCATTACCAATAAGTATATTTTTTGATTCTTTATCGAAATAAGAAGTATACGTTAAATTTTCAAGTAAGCCGTTTTTAGTAGTAAAGTTTTTAAAAACTTTATTATCGTAAAAACAAATTCCTTTATTGGTAGAAATCCATTTATTGTTTTCTGAATCAATCGAAATATGATAGGCGAAGTCGCTTATTAAACCATCCTTTGATGAATAATTAATAAATTTATCATCTTGAAAATAACCAATACCTCCTTTCAAAAACGAAAACCACAATTTGCCTTTCGTATCTTTTTGTATAGACTGAACATCATTTACAGGTAAGCCTTCATTTGATGTAAAACACGCTAATGAAAAATCTTTGAACTTAATCAAACCGTTGCCATCAGAAGCTAACCATTTATTGCCCTCTTTATCAATGATCACCTTCGAAATAAAATCGCTACTCAGCCCATTTTTAGAATTAACAACAGTGCATTTTTTTTTATCCCAAATGGCAAATCCATTTCCATCAAGAGCAAGCCACAAATTACCATCACTATCTTCAATAATATTATTAACACGATTCAGATTGTCGTCTCCCGGAATTTTATACTGCTTGAACGATTTGCCGTCAAAACTTGAAAATCCACCATAATGGCCAACCCATATAACACCTGACTTGTCTTCATAAACACAGTAAGCAGTGTTATTTCCTAAGCCATCAACGGTAGTAATATTTTTTTGCTTTCGTGTTTTAGTTTCAATTACTATAAGACCATTTTTTATAGATGAAAACCAGATCTTTCCATCTTTTGAAACACAGGAACCACTAATAGCTTTATATACATCTTCTTTTAGAGTTGATTGAAGATCCTCTATCTTTCCGTTTTTATCTATAAAAGAGATTCCACTTGAGGATGTAATCCAGATTCTTCCAGAACGGTCTTCAATGACTCCTGTTCCACGGTTTTTAATGAGGCCAATAGTATCATTAAAGTTTTCGAAAACTTTTCCATCATATTTTGTTACACCCTGATCATAAGAAGCGAACCATATATTATGATGACTGTCTTCAACTATTCTTCTGATCCGGTTGCTACATAAGCCATCCTTTTGGGTAAAGACTTGAAATTTAAAGCCATCAAACTTAGCAGCACCATTCAATGTTGCAACCCACAAATAGCCCTTACTATCTTGCATAATATCAAATACCTGCGCATTCGGCAACCCTTCTTTCAAACTAAAAACTTTGAAAGAGAATTGCTGAGAGTATAAAATGGGAGTAAATAAAAAATATAAAACAGTTACTAGTATTTTTCTCATTACAAAATACAGCTTATGATTAAAATTGATATTGTGAATTAAATAGCAATAAATGACTAGCACATCTTTAACTATTTTAAAGAAATGACAATTATAAAATCAAATATAAGCGAGTAATTTCAATGTAAAATAAAATAATATCAACACAAAAACAAAAATACATTGTAAACACCACACAAATCGACTTAATTTATTTGTAATTTTGTTTAAGAAAACAGGAACTCATGAAAAACAAAAAAACAATTATTATTTTTCTACTATTCATTGGTTTGGGTTTATCAGAGGTATGCGCGCAAGCTACACTATTTGTGAACCAACCAGGTTCAGTTGTAACTCCTTATTCACTTACCAATATCCGGAAATTAACATTCTCACCCGGTGATATTCAAGTACATCGCACTATAGGCGATACAATAAACTATGCGATGGGCAATGTTGATTTCTTGAATTTCAATAGTTTTACAACAGGCCTTGGGGCTTCAGAAAAAAACAATGGCATATTTGTGTACCCCAATCCAACTTCAGATATTTTGCAAATAAATTTCGATTCAAAAATGACCAATTATAGTGATCTGGAAATTATAGATCTGCAAGGAAGAGTTCTAATAAAGCAAAGCATAAAAAGCTTAAACAAAACATCAATCTCCGTTTCACAATTGGTTCATGGTATCTATGTGTGTCGTTTATTCAATGCAAATAAAATTGAAAATATTAAGTTTTTAAAAAACTAAAAAATGAAAAAAATAGCTCCATTGACTTTCGTCTTATTCTTAATTTGCACAATTGGTTTTGCACAAGATACTATGTACGTGCATAAAACAGGCGGTTTAATTGACAAATACCCGGTGAATACAATCGATAGTATCACTTTTTATCGCGATACTGTCGCTACACTATCTGTTGGAGAAAACTACCTCTGCGGCGTTATCGCTTATATTTTGCAACCTGGCGACATTGGTTACGATCCACTCGTTCAGCACGGATTTATTACTGCACCTGCTGTTTTAAGCACCTCAAAAAAATGGTCTCCATCGACAGGGCTGACCCTAGCAGTTGGAACTGCCATTGGAACAGGACAAGAAAACACCGATTCAATTGTTGCTAATTATGGTGTAGGCACTTATGCTGCCTATGGATGCTCTTCATACATATCAAGTAGCTGCAGCGATTGGTACTTGCCAAGCATTGACGAATTAAATAAGATGTATTTAAACAGAGTCGCTATTGGTGGATTTCCAAGTCTGCTTTTCTGGAGTTCCAGCGAAGACACTTCAGCAAATGCCTTTTTAATAAACTTTGATACAGGTGGTATTAGCAGCTATGATAAGACTGTTGCATGGAAGGTAAGACCTATTCGATCGTTTTAAAACGGACGATTTTGAATGATTGAGTTGTAACATTCTTTTAAACCTATCACTAGAAGCTGATAAACGTCAGACATAACGTTTTAACCGATTTAAGGGCGATCAGCCACTTCTGCTAGGTTTGTTTAAGGTTGATCAGAAACAAGCGCAGGTATCGTTTTTTACGCTAATTTTAATTTCCGATCACTTTTTACTTGCTTTTGCTTTGGCATTGAATTCAAGAAACAGATTTATCTGGTTTTTTAACTCAACCACAAATGTCGATATTCTTTATTTTTATCGTAGTCATTCGCTTGCTTTTCGATATTAAATTCTCGATTGCCTCGCGGGTCGTTTCCAACACCAGCAAGGTAAGCCCAATTCCCCCAATTGCTGCAGACATCATAATCAATTAATTGCTGCTCAAAATAAGCAGCGCCATATCGCCAATCTAATTTTAAGTTATTACATAAATAGCTTGCAACATTTTGGCGACCACGGTTACTCATAAAGCCAGTGCTTTTAAGTTCAATCATATTTGCATCAATAAAATCAACACCAGTTTCTCCGTTTATCCACGTTAAAAGCAAGTCGCTATTATGTTTATGTAAATTATCGTTTTTAGCTTGTATTCCTGCTTGTTGAAAAAACTTGTTTGAATATTTTTTCATCATAAATCTAAAATAATCTCGCCATAGTAATTCAAATTCGAGCCAATAGGTTGATTCGTTTGCAGAGAATTGACCTTCATAGTTTTTTAGTTCATAATATATTTCTCGTGGCGATAAACTAC
>JBILYL010000173.1:0-5956 GCA_044377775.1 Bacteroidia bacterium | reverse complement strand
TCGGTAATGTGTTTCACGGTAATGTTGCAAAAGAATTAAGCGAAACCGCTAATTATCCTATTCTTGTATTACATGCGTAATTGTCTTTTCAGCATTTAAAAGTTAAATATTCCTGAAATTTCTTAAAAGTAAAATAATACGATAAATCGTATTACATCCGCTCCGGCACCTCAATTCCTAATAAGCTCATTCCTGTTTTAATCGCAATTCCAATCGTCTTAGATAATTGTAAACGGAATAGTATAAGTTCTTTATTCTCTTCTTTTAAGATTGGGGTTTCGTGATAATACTGACTGAATTCTTTCGCCAAGTCATATACATAGTTCGCGATCAAAGCCGGACTAAGTTCCAGAGCCGCTTGTTGTAATACGGTATCGAACGGATATAGCTTCATGATCAATTCCTTTTCTTTTGCAGATAAAAGAACGATCTCGGGGAATGTTTTCTTATCGTCAAATTGCCCATTCTCAGTCGCTTTGCGGATCAATGCTTGAATACGAACGTAATTGAATTGAATGAATGGTGCTGTGTTTCCATTAAAATCAATAGATTCAGAAGGGTTAAAAAGCATTTTCTTTTTAGGATCTACTTTCAGCATAAAATATTTTAAGGCTCCCAAACCGATTGTTTGGTATAAATGATTTGCTTCATCTTCTGTTAAGCCTTCTACCTTTCCCAGTTCTTTTGTTGTTGCAGCAGCTGTGTTGATCATCTCCTGCATCAGATCATCCGCATCCACAACGGTTCCTTCACGCGATTTCATCTTCCCTTCCGGTAATTCAACCATTCCGTATGACAAATGCTGCAAGCCATCCGCCCATTCAAATCCTAGTTTTTTCAAGATCAGGAACAACACCTTAAAGTGATAATCCTGCTCGTTACCAACGGTATATATTAATTTTTTAAAATGAACTTCTTTTTGCCTTTGTAAAGCTGTTCCCAGATCTTGGGTCATGTATACAGATGTTCCATCTGAACGGAGCAATGTTTTTTCATCCAGGCCATCAGCTGTAAGGTCAATGTAAATTGATTTATCCTTACGCACCTTCAAAACACCTTTCTCTAAACCGGTATCAATAATTTCTTTGCCCAATAAGTAAGTGTTGCTTTCATAATACGTACTGTCGAATTTAACACCAAGCATTTTATAGGTTTCAGCAAATCCTTTGTAAACCCATCCGTTCATCATTGTCCATAATTCACGTACTTCCTTATCATCTGCTTCCCATTTACGAAGCATTTCCTGAGCTTCTTTCATAGAAGGCGCATTCTTTTCTGCTTCTTCGTCTGTAGCTCCTTTTGATTTGAGATCAGCCATTTCGGACTTATACTGCTTATCAAATGCAACATAATATTTCCCAACCAAATGATCGCCTTTCATTCCGGATGATTCGGGTGTTTCACCATTTCCCCATTTTTGCCACGCAAGCATGCTCTTACAAATATGAATCCCGCGATCATTTACCAAATTTGTTTTGATGACTTTGTTGCCCGCAGCACTCAGAATTTCAGAAACGGAATACCCTAAAAGGTTATTCCGGACATGACCTAAGTGTAATGGTTTGTTTGTATTCGGAGATGAATACTCAACCATAACCGTTGTGGCATCGTCAGGAATGGCTTGAATAAATGACTTTCCATAGATAGATCTGAAGTAATTCAGCCAGAAAGAATCAGCAATTGTCAGATTCAAAAAGCCCTTAACAACATTGAAGTCAGCCACTTCGGGGAGTACAGATTTTAAGTAATTTCCAATTTCTGCTGCTGTTTCTTCCGGTTTCTTTTTGGAGATCTTCAAAAAGTTAAAAACCACCAAGGTCAGATCACCTGTAAAGTCGGGGTTTGTTTTCTCAAAAGCTATTTTATCGGAGCTGGCACCATAAAGTGATTTAAGTGCTTCATCTGTTTTCTCCGTAAGTGTCTGTTCTAGTGTCATAATTTTATTCATGTGACAAAAATATCAATAATCAATTGTCATTCAGGCGCTTGTTCTTTATAGAAATTCCTTTGTACTGATTCGGAATTACAATTATGATGCAGACATTTATTAAGGAATCTGCATCTGAAAAATCAAGTTCTTCTTCCCTAAATGATCAAATAAGTCCCAAATCAAAAACCCAAATTAATAGGTCAGCTGACTTACAACCTTCTGTAAGATCTCGAATGTATTCTCTGCCATCAGATTTTCTTTATCTAATGTCGGGTTTACTTCACAAATCTCAAAACAGCAAACTTTTTCATTCTGGATGAGGCGGACACATAAACTTCCCGCTTCTTTTTCCGTAATTCCGTTACGAACAGGTGTTCCTGTTCCTTTTGAAATAGATGAATCCATACTGTCTACATCAAAAGAAACGTAGATCAGATTACAACTTGATAAGTGAGCCAGAGCGTCACGGGCGATCTTCTCAACACCATTCCGTTTCACTTCGGCAGTAGTAAATGTCTTGATCTTATGCTTCTTAAGTAAGAAGGTTTCTTCCGGTTCAACATCTCTAACTCCTATATAAACAAGATCATTATAGGTGATCTTCGGACAAATTCCACCGACTTTCTTCAACTTATTCCACATATCTATGGTGTCTTTGTCGGGTTTGTTCATCTTATTAGCCATATTGTCTTCATTCAAAGAAACAGCCAAGGGCATTCCATGCATGTTTCCTGAGGGAGAAGTATAAGGACTGTGAATATCTGCATGAGCATCGATCCAGATAACGCCCAACTTGCTTTTGGGATTCGCCATTTTGATCCCCGCAATAGTACCACCTGCAGTACTATGGTCACCGGCAAGGACGATCGGGAACTGGTTTTTCTTTAAAGTTTGAGATACCTGGTTGGCCAGACGTTCGTAAATGGATAAAATACCGCCAATACGCTTTGCATATTGCGTTTTAGGTGGTTCGAACAGTAATTGGTTTTCAACCTTAACTTCAACAGAATCGATCTGTTTGAACATGTTGCTTCCATAATCCAAAGCTGCTATCTTGATAGCATCCACACCCATGCTGGCACCTCTTGTGCCCGCACCGATCTCGGATTTTACTTCAATAAATTTTAAATTTTTCATAGATGTTGCTTTAAAATTCCCTTTTTAATGTTTTTAACGTTCTTTAACCGAATATTGATAATTTCTTAATTTAAATAACTTACTTTGGATGAAATTTATCAATGTAAGTTACTTACTTTTGTATTTTATATCTTTAAATTGACTTATTAAATCAAATAAAATGGAAAATACCTATCGCGATCTGATCCAACAAACCTTCGATTTTCCTCAGGAAGGCTTTAATGTAGAGGATGACAGACTTAATTTTAACGATATCCCCTTAATGGATATTATCAAACAATATGGTACTCCGCTTAAGATCTCTTACCTTCCTAAGATCAGCTCCCAGATTCAAAAAGCCAAAAAGATATTCAATGTGGCAATGGCGAAGGCTGATTATAAAGGCAAATATACATATTGTTATTGTACTAAAAGCTCACACTTTCAATTTGTATTGGAAGAAGTGCTTAAAAACGACATCCATTTAGAAACATCTTCCGCTTTTGATATTCCATTGGTAAGGTCTTTATACGATTCCGGGAAAATTTCAAAGGATACTTACATCATTAATAATGGCTATAAACGTCCCAATTACCTGAAGTACATCAGTGAATTGGTAAACGATGGATTTGTTAATTCTATTCCTATCTTAGATAATATCAATGAGTTACCATTGTTGGAGAAGCTCTGCAAAAACAAATTTAAGATCGGGATCCGGGTTGCTACCGATGAGGAACCAAAATTCGAGTTTTATACTTCCCGCTTAGGGATCCGTCAGGCGGATATTATTGATTATTACCATAAAAGTATTAAGAATAGTAATAAATGTGAGTTGAAAATGCTCCATTTCTTTATCAATACCGGAATCAAAGACACTACTTATTACTGGTCAGAGTTAACCAAATGTATCAATGTATACTGCGATTTGAAAAAAGTATGCCCAACGCTTGATTCCCTGGATATCGGAGGAGGTTTCCCGATCCGTACTTCTTTGGGTTTTAGCTACGATTATGGATATATGGCGGATGAGATCATTCAGAAAATTAAAAATATCTGTGAAGAGCGCGATGTGGATGAACCGCATATTTTTACTGAATTCGGTAGTTTTACTGTTGGTGAAAGTGGTGCAGCATTGTATTCGATCGTTGACATTAAGAAGCAGAACGACAATGAGTTATGGTACATGATCGATAGTTCTTTTATTACAACTTTGCCGGATACCTGGGGAATCAAACAAAAGTTTATTCTGTTGGCGGTAAATCACTGGGATAAAGATTATCAGCGTGTGAATTTAGGCGGATTAACATGCGACAGTGAAGATTATTATAATGCGGAATCACATCTGAATCAAGTATATATGCCTATTGTTACCGATAAACAAAGTGAACCGTTGTATCTTGGTTTCTTTCATACAGGCGCTTATCAGGAATCCTTAGGCGGTTATGGCGGTATCCAGCATTGTCTGATCCCGGCTCCGAAACATGTCATTATCGATAGGGACGATGAGGGTGAGTTACATACGCACTTATTCGCTAAAGAGCAAAGTTTCAAATCAATGCTTAAAACATTGGGTTACTAATATTTTGTAAAAAAACACTTTTTTTTTGCTATTGTTATTTTATCGTTATCTTTAGCATCTTAATCGGCAAAATTACTTGCTCGATATAGATTAAAAGTTTAAAACTGCTCTCGGGTATTTAGATGAAAAAAAGATTTATTCACTGTATCAGCTTTTTCTTGGTCTTGATTGTTGTTGGCTCTTGCGGTGGTGGTAATGGAAAGGCTGCTGATGAAGGAACTATTGAATACTCCGCTTCTGTTGTAGATCAGAATAATCCAATGGCTACGCTTGCTCCAAGCAAAATGATCATTAAGTTCAAGAATAACAAATCATGTGCAGAAATGAGTGCAGGCATGGGCTTGTTCTGTACCTCATTTATTTCTGACCCTGAGAAAAAAACGCTTACCCAATTAGTAAAACTGCTGAATAAAAAACTTTCTTTGGTTCAAAATGCAACAGATATCGCCAAAGAAAATGCTAGCTATAAGTTCGAAATAACTCCACTTAATGAAACAAAAATGATTGCCGGTTACATGTGTCAGAAATCTCATGTGAAGATCGATGATGACTTTCAAACGGAATTTGACATTTTTTATACCATGGAATTGAAAATTGATGACCCTAATTTTGCAAATCCTTTCCATATGATTGAAGGTGTTTTGATGGAATATCAGATGAAAAAATTCGGATTGGAAATGAAGTTTACTGCCAAAACAGTAAAAAAAGAAGACATCGATGATGCTACTTTCGAATTACCTGCAGATTATAAACCTGTTTCTGCAGAAGAAATGAATTCTTTATTCGAAAGTCTTCAATAATTTTAATCCTTTAACGTTTATTGAACATGAAAAAAATAATTCCGGCACTCTGCCTTGCCCTTGCTTTTGCATTAAGTCTTTCTGCACAAAAGAAATTTGAAGGCGTTGTGACCTATTCTATTTCATTTGAAAAATCCGGATTGCCTCCTGATGCGATCACAATGCTTAGTGGTGCCGAATCTGTTGTTTATATCAAAGGAGACAAACGCAGAGTGGATATGAAAACTGTTATGCAAAGTACAGCTTCGGTAATGGACGACAAAGCAAAAACGGTTCTCATGACAATGGATGTGATGGGACAGAAATACATGATCCGCATGAACGAGGCGGATCTGAAAAAGGAGAAAGATGCCGCTCCTGTGAATTCCATCAACTATCTGGATGAAACAAAAGAAATTGCTGGTTATAACTGCAAAAAAGCGGAGGTGACCATGAAAGAATCCGATGGCAGCGCACAACTGTTTGTCGTGTTTTATACCGATGCGATCCCGACAAACGATATGAAGAATACATTTGAAGGGTTGAAGGGTT
>JBILYL010000172.1:0-5958 GCA_044377775.1 Bacteroidia bacterium | reverse complement strand
CATTGTCCGAGCTTCCAACTGCTGCCGTTCAACTTTTAGAAGCTATCGGAGATAGAAATGTGCTTGCATTTTATGGAGAAATGGGTGCCGGGAAAACGACTTTTATTAAGGCATTTTGTGTGGCATTGGGTGTAAAAGAAACAATCAGCAGTCCGACTTTCTCCATTGTTAATGAATATCTTTCCGCAACCGGCAGAAAAATATATCATTTTGATTTTTACAGGATCAAGGATATAAACGAAGCATTCGATATGGGGTATGAAGAATATCTTTATTCCGATGCGCTTTGCCTGATCGAATGGCCTGAAAAAATAGAGGCACTCTTGCCTGAAAATGTGTTCCCTGTTTCCATCACTTCCGATACTCACAAACGGATAATCACTTTCTGAGCACTCCGCTCTTGCCACCACTGATTTTAAAGTGTTTTTTCGTTCCCTTTTTTTTGTAAATTTGTCTACTATCCAGCTATAGAAAATGAAAACATCTAAAGAATTATTGGCTTCCCTTTCCCAAACTGCATTAATGCCTCAGGAAGAAATGCTTGAAGTAGGACGCAAAAAAGGTAAATTATTCATTGGTATTCCAAAAGAAATTTCGTTTCAGGAAAATCGTGTTGCATTGGTACCTGATGCCGTAGCGTTACTTGTAAACAACGGACACCAGATCATTGTCGAAACCAATGCCGGTAAAATGGCTAATTTTCAGGATCACGATTACAGTGAAGCAGGTGCTCAGATCGTTTATAGTGCTGAAGAAGTTTATAAAGCGGATATTATTTTGAAAGTGGCACCGCCTTCTCCTCAAGAGATTGAAATGATGCAGCAACGACAAACATTGATCTCTGCTCTTCAATTAACAGTTCAACCGGAAGATTTTTTAAAACAATTGATGGCAAAGCGGATCACTGCTATTGCTTTTGACTGGATCAAAGATATTGACGGCATTTATACTGTTATACGTTCTATGGGAGAAATTGCAGGTGGAACATCGATCCTTATTGCTGCCGAATATTTGAGTAATGTAAATAACGGACAAGGAGCTATTCTTGGAGGTATTTCAGGTATTTCACCAACAGAGGTGGTGATTTTAGGTGCAGGAACTGTAGGTGAATTTGCAACCCGTGCCGCCTTAGGTTTGGGTGCTTCCGTAAAAGTATTTGATAATAATATTTATCGTTTAAGACGATTACAAAGTGATATTGGTACACGTGTTTTTACTTCAGTGATACAACCGCGTGTGCTTGCAAAACATTTAAAAACTGCTGATGTTGTTATCGGTGCTATCCGCGCTCAGCAAGGAAGAACACCACTTGTTGTTTCTGAAGAAATGGTGAGTGAAATGAAAGTAGGCTCCGTAATTATCGATGTCAGCATCGATCAGGGCGGATGTTTTGAAACGTCTGAAGTAACAAACCATACCAAGCCTGTATTCCGCAAACATGGCGTTATTCATTATTGTGTTCCGAATATCGCTTCGCGTGTTTCCCGCACAGCATCCTATGCTTTAAGTACAATTTTTGCACCTATCTTAATCAATATCGGTGAAGAAGGTGGTGTTGAAAACATGTTGCGTAGAGATCCCGGTGTTCGAAATGGTGTTTATATTTATAACGGTACACTCACCAATCAAGTGCTGGCTGAAATGTTTAAATTGCCCTATAAAGACATTAATTTGTTGATGGCTGCTTTGTAAACATTTTTATTCCGATTACTATGAAATGAAGGTTAGAACCTTTTTTTCTAATTAAAACAAACGACTCGATACGCTATATGGCAATCCCCGGTAAAAATGCAGATTTATACAGAAGAATAAAATTTTACGGTGTTGGTTTTGCACTGGGATTATTTGCTGTAAGTATTATATACAAAGGAAAAGGCTGCCAGATGCCTGCTTCTGCGAAATTGGAAGAACTTGGCTGGCAAAAACTGGAATATAGTAAACATGGGGCATGCCGCATGGAATGCAGACAAATTACGGAGGCCGAAATCAGAGAATTAGTCGGTAAAGGAGAATTGCTTGGAAAAGGTAAAGTAAATTACAGTAAAAGTGATGTCCGCGATAAACCTTATCCGACATACGCTATAGAAGGTGTTACTGCAAGTGGGAAAAGTCTCAGGATCGTTATTGCCGATTGTGATACCATTTCAAAAGTAGTAACAGCAATCGATCTGAAAATGGAAAATGATAGTTGTGATTGCAAGTAAATTATCCGGTCGACTATTATATTTCTTTATTACTTCTATAAAAAAAACTGCTCTCAAATTTTTTGAGAGCAGTTTTTTTTCGGAGTAAACTGGTGTTTCAGATTATTTTATGATGGTGATCTTTTTACTTATAACTGCAGTTCCTGAAAGGATTTTAATAATATACTGACCATTATATAATTTTTGAGTGTCAAAATAAGTAATGGTGCTTCCTTGATACACTGTCTTTTTTTGAATCAACCGTCCTGTAATATCATACATTTCAATAGTTACATTCTCTCTTCTTAAACCATTTAATTGGATGGCAATAATATCGTTTGCCGGATTAGGGAAAACCGTTGCATTTATCTCTTCCGGATCAGAATTTAAAACACTTAAGGGAGTAGGGATGTATTCTGTAACAGATCCTGTGATTGCCGCTACATCTGTCACTACTTTCGTTCCATAAAAAGTCGGTCCGACCAAATACGGATATGCAGAATTCCAGTTTGCATCAACAGTTGCAAAATAGCAGTATTTACCTGATGGATATTCAGGTGTTACGCAATATCTGCCGTTGTGTTCATCTAAATAGTCCGGTGTTGCTGCGGATGTTGGGTTGTACTGATAATCTTCTCTGAAATAACCCAAAGGATATGTTGTACTTACTGCAGGTCCTGCTGTAACAGTTGCTCCGGTTGAATAGGTTGTTCTTGTAGTAATTGTTCGTTTGCTGTAACTTGATTTTATTCTAACTATTCCGCCAGTTCCGTCCGCATTTTTAAAACCATATGCACCATATACCGGAAAGCCATCGTAAGCAAAACCAATTAGAGGAGAATGAACCGTGCTGTCGATTGTATACAATCCATCCGCAGCGTATAAATTGCAGACAGTTGAAATTACAGAAAGATCCAAATTGAATGCACTAGGGTTTTGATGTGTGTGATAATTTCCCATCGCGGGATGTCCTTTTGAGCAGTCGAAACCTCCTCGTTCACCCACCACGGCATCTCGGTTCCAAACACCATCGCCCATGCAGGGAGGCATAATCGGACCTCCACATAAGGATGAGCTTGCGTTTCTCCAAGATACACCATCTCTGTAATCAAAAAATGCGATCCCGTTAATAAATACTCCGATATTTCCACCTGTTGTGTTTGTTGGTGTTCCTAAATTTTGAACCGGAGTAAGAGGGATTTTAAAAATTGCACTTTGATTAGTAGCGATTGATGGATTTCCATCCAGATATGGTCCGGTAGGATAAGAAGGTATTCCTTTTGTTTTTACATAAGCAAAGGTGGTTGAATAGTAAACCTGTTGAACATTGGCAGAGTCTGCATCGTTTAATGGCGTTGATCCGCCTGCAACAGTATAATGACTACCTAAAATACCTGTTGTATTGTGCAGCCAGGATGTTATTGCGGGGTTTGTTTGCGCCATTCCTATGCAATAGCCCGAAAACAAAATAGATGAGATTATTATTTTTTTCATGTTTATGTGTTTGGTGATTATAAATATTTTTTATTCTGTTTTTTAATGTATGGCACCAAATTACTTTAAGTTAATTCCTCTATAAAATAATATAGGTGAACGGTCCTATTTATGCGATTAAAAAAAGCACCGAAAAAAGATTGTTTGCATGCCAGATTCATTTCTTGCTTGTAAGATATAATTACTCTTTCTTTTTCGGAAAAAAAATAGTTCTGGGTATGGAGTAGTCCTTATTGAACAAGAATGTTCTATCCGTAAGCGTTAATAAAAATGCAATCATATCAACGCGTTCATTCGAAGACAGCACAATGTTTTTTTGAAGTTTTTGGGAAAGGGTTGTGCTTTTCTGAACACCGGTAGTATAGTGTGTTAATACTTCGGACAGTTTTTTAAAACGGCCATCGTGCATGTAAGGATAAGAAAATTGAATGTTCCGGAGGGAAGGTATTTTAAATCTTAATGAATCTTTTTGATTGTGTGTGATTTTCATTCTTCCTGTATCGTTAAGAGTTGTGTCTAACGTTAAGCCATTGTTTTCAAATTTAAGGTTTGTAAACAATGGTTCTGTGTGACATTCAGCACAATTCGTTTTAAATAATTTATATCCGTTTTTTTCTTGTGCTGTAAAAACGGATTCCTTTCGCATCACACTGTCGTATTTAGAATTTGAGCTCACAAGGGTTAGCATAAATTGCGAGATTGATTTTAAGAGGTGTTCCCCTGTGATACTGCTATCTCCAAATGCTTTGTAAAAAAGTGCCGGATATATTTTTGATTCTTGCAACTTCGTTACAACATGTTCTATTTTTTCGTCCATTTCATCCGGATTGCTTATTGGTGCCAGCGCTTGCATGTCGAGGTGGTTGATAGCTCCATCCCACATGAACGACTGATGCCAGGCTAAGTTCATCAGGGCAGGAGAATTTCTTTTGCCAATGCGGCCTTCTATACCGTGACTCAATGCATGGTCTACATGTGTGAATGCAGTGAATTGTGAATGGCAGCTGGAGCAGGAAGTGCTATTGTTCGAGGAAAGCTGCGGATCATAAAATAAAGCGCGCCCTAGTTGGATCTTATTGATGCTTAAAGGGTTTTTAGCAAAATCATAAGTAGGCTTCGGCCAGTTTATAGGAATAGCAAAAGTGTATTCATTCCCGCTTTTGAATGCTAAAATGATAAAGGAGCCAATCAGTAATAAAACAAAAACTTTTTTCATTTTTATTGGATGCTGAATATTTTTAGTGCTTTATCAGATACAATTACTGCATCTTTCCCCGGTGACATAACTTGATTTTGTTTTGTAAGATCAATGCTGTCAATTAATTTTTTTAGGTCAACACGGATTTCTAATGAACCAGACTCGTTTATGTTTAATTTAATTGGCTGCATCGTTCTGTTTGGGAATTGATATCCTCCAATATGAAATTGAAATTCATTGTTTTTTGTTGGACAGATTTTGCTTTTTCCTTCCAATTTGAAATTAATATATCCGTTTTGCCAGGTCCAATACATCCCTTTTGTTGGGTCCAGATCGCCACCATAAGCACCTGAAACATTCGTCAGGCTATCTATTCCAATGTTGAATTTTATTTGATCATATTGAATTGTTGACGGTGTGGTGATCGGAATCGACAATGATTTTAATTCGGATGCATCCAGTAAATGAAAACTATTTTTTTCGCTGAAAACAACCTGCTCCTTATTCAATAATTCAATTCCTGAAATGTAACATTTAAATGTCTCAATTTGAATTGCGGTTCCGTTTTCTGATTTATAAACGGTATCATTAAGTTGCAGAATTGAATCACCGTAATATGGCTGAAAGTTGATATTTAGTATTTTGTTGGATTGTGCAGACAACGGTTCAATACTTAAAAAGAAGATCAGACAATAAGCTAGTCCGAAGGGTACTGTTTTCTTTCTTCCGGATGGAGGCAGAGTAGATGTGAAGATGTTGTTTCTGGTAGTGATAAGCATTTGTTTTCTTTAATAGATCAAACTTACAAAATTGAGGTGATTTCCGGAATTAAATTAGGTAAATCCATCTATTTATGGGATGAAATGATCATGGATTTTTTGTTCCTGAAAAAAAACGTATTTCAAAAGGGGCGATTATATTTTTATCGGACAATCACTTTTGCTCTTCCCATTTTGCCGTCAGCCGAATTTTTTATCAGCAAATAAATTCCAGAAGGAATAGCCTCAAGCGGCAGTGTATAATAGGCTCCTTGCATAAATTGAAAGGAAGTCGTGCGATAAAGTTTTCCTGTGAAATCGTATA
>JBILYL010000171.1:0-5966 GCA_044377775.1 Bacteroidia bacterium | reverse complement strand
CATTAACGGAATAGCCTGTCAGTTGAACGATCTGCGTGTAAGTCATATTTTTGAAATAAAACAATTCGATGCATTTTTTTTGAAAAGGATTCAGGCGGTCCATCGCTTTTCCCAAGGCTTCCAATTTCTGCTCCTCTTCAATCAATGTTTCATTTTCATCTTCTGACGTTTGGGATTTTAATTCGTATTGATAATCGGCATCACGATTTGCCTGTGTCTGCATTTTTCGCAATTCAGATATACAGTAATTGCGTACAACAAAAGTGAGCCAGGCTTTAAAATTTTCCACCTCCCGCTTTTTTAATTCATCGAATAGCTTTTCGAAAATCTGAAGCACCATATCTTTTGCAGCATCACGGTCTTTAAAATAATTGATACACATCCCCAGAACCAAATGTGTGTAACGTTTATATAACTCACCAACAAAAACCTTGTTGGCTGTAGCCTTATATTGCTGCACCAATTCATTATCGGTTAAATGACTGTGATTTGAAGTAGAATAACTCATAATCCGATGATTTTAAAATGATCCGGAATCGGTTCTTGATAGTTAGACGTAGTGGAGTATCAGATTCCATATAGTTAAACCCACTTTTTAAAGATTAGTTAGATGGAATGAGCGAACGGTTGTTTTTGAGAGTAAACGGCAAAAAAGAAAAAATCAACCACATAGGAATATAGAAAATAAGGTTAAGTACTTTCTTTTAAAGAAGCAAATAGGTCCTATATGCTTTCATGGATACTTTAAAACAAACCAACCTATGTATCTATGAGGTTATTTTTTTATTTATGGAAACATAATAACAAATACGTCTTAACTGCAGAACGAGCAAATGCGCAACCTCGAATAAAAAATTAATCTTTTAAAACCATACACCTATGAAAACTATAAAATCAATTTTAACGATGAGCGTTCTGATCATTTCAAGCGCACTTGTTTCACAGTCGGCAGGCGTAATAAAAGGAACTGTTTTTGATGAAAAAAGCAGTCCGATGCCATTTGTTCCGGTAGCCATTATGCAGGATACGACAATCATTACAACTGCACAAACGGATATTAACGGAGAATTCACCGTTAAAGAAATTACACCCGGAAAATACAACATCAAAACTTTTTACTCGGGATACAATATTCAACTATTGAAAGCGGTAAATGTAAATCCGAACCAAACTAGGTATGTAACCATCAACATGTCGCTTTCCACAACAGGATTACCTACGATTGTTATTACAGCTACATTTACTGAACCAGCATTCGATTCCAAATTTTCAACGGTGACTCCTATTTCCATCTCACAAATTGAAAACATTGCGATAGGAAAAACAGATCTGGTAGGTATGATCGTATGCTTAACACCTGGCGTATTGCAAACCGATGACGGAAAGGATCTGTATGTCCGCGGTTCACGAAGAGGCAGCACAGCCTATTATGTTGACGGGAATAAAACAATGGGCGTACCGGATGTACCGGGAATGGGTATAAGCGGAATGGAAGTATTAACAGGTGGTGTACCTGCAGAATACGGAGATTGTACAGGAGGATTGGTGATCATTACTACGAAAGAATACAAATGGGAAATGAACAGAAAACAAAATGAGATCAACGACCGCAAAGAAAGAAGATCAGAGGAGCAACGGATTAAACAGAATCAAGAAAATGAAGATGTACAATAAAAAAAATCCAGCTAAGAGCTGGATTTTTTTTTGTCCTTGATTATAAATAAATTAAATCCTAATCCAAATGTTATACGCAACTCCTGAAGCGAGACCGGACTTGGCGCTTCTGATAAATGGCGACCATAAACATATCGCGTTTCAACGAACAAATGCGCGAAACGCTGAAAATAATAATTGAACCCGAGGCCTGCTGTCGCGATCGGACTAACCACACCATCATACAATTTTCTTTTCGGAGAATCACCGGTTGAAGAAGAAGGATCGGCAAGTTCCTTAAACGAAGAAGTATACGACAACCCGGGTTGTAAAATTAAATAGGGATCAAAATATCCTTTTGTTGTAAAGTGGTAAGCACCACCTAACATTATAGAATGGAAATCTTTTAAACCCATGGAATCAGCTGTTAATCCATCGCTGCCGATCATATAAGAAGCTGAACCGCGGATAGAAACTTTATTATCCATATAATATTCTGCATTGCCATCGATGTGAACATTACTGATATTTTCTTTAAATAAATATCCTGCAACAATGGATGCATCGGCACGTACTAAATGTTTATGTATGAACTGCGTATTTTCCTGCTGAGCAAAAATAACGCCTGAAAAGCATACAAATAAAATAATGAGATATTTCTTAACCATGATTTCGAAATTTAAAATTCGTTTATAGTTCAATTACCGGTTCATCATAAATAAGCGTTATGCCGATTTTTTTCTTTTATGATGTTGGTCCCACATATCAAACAAACGAACATTTAAACTGATATTAACAAGAAGATGACCTTCGATTCCGCTTACATCATGCTGCTCAATCAGCACCTCTTTATTGCCATCTATTTCAAAAACTTCTGCATGAATATCTTTTCCTAAGTGCATCATGTATTGAGCCGTTAATGAAATATCCGTCCGGTCATTAATATTGTAATGCGTTCCTAAACCTGCCTGCACAGCACTACTCCACTTTTCCTGAAAATAACCATCGCTGTTTTTTGACACTTTGGTATAATCAAAACAATGTCCTGCAAGAATATAAGGTGTAAACTTTCCTTTTGTTGTTTCGTTGTTAAAAGGATAAGCCAGCACTGACCAGCCGATATGCAAATCTTCTCTTTTCGCAATCCCTGCAATATCGGTAGTAATGTAATCGGCATACCAATCGGTATTCAGACGGTTTAATACACGAATGCGGAACTGCCCGCCATAACCAAAACCATATGCGCCATCATCGCTGAATGCGCTTACAACGTTGCGCACACCTAATTGAAAATAACCACTTTCTTTGTCGAGAGGTTCTTGTGCTTTGCTAATCAATGGAAGAAACAAAGCAAGGAATAGGATCTTTTTCATGGGGATGAATTTAAGTTGTTTCTGAGTGTAAAACTAAAAAATTGTTTGCTTTATTGTGCATAGAAACTATTATTAACTTTGCACTATCTTTTTTTCAAGAACATATTTGACATGAAAAATAATCCACATCGTTCTATTATCATCTGGCTGCTGGCAGGATGTTTTTTAATTTATGTAATGGTAGTAATAGGCGGGATCACGCGGCTTACACACTCGGGATTATCCATGGTGGAATGGAATCCTATCATTGGTTCATTGCCGCCAATAACGGATGCAGACTGGCAAGTGCCATTTGAAAAATACAAACAATCGCCCGAGTATCAAATCATCAACAATCAATTTTCGCTGGAAGAATTCAAATCCATTTATTGGTGGGAATATATTCACCGTTTGTTGGGACGCACGATCGGAGTAGTTTTTATTCTGCCCTTTTTATATTTTCTGCTGAAGAAAAAGTTTGATAAACCACTGTTAAAAAAGATGTATGTACTTCTTTTGTTAGGAGCATTCCAGGGAGTACTTGGCTGGTTCATGGTAAAAAGCGGATTACAGAAAGAACCTCATGTGAGTCATTACAGGCTTGCAGCGCACCTCATCAGTGCGTTTACAGTATTTGGATTTACATTTTGGTATGCAATGGATCTGCTATATTTCAAAGTTGTTGAGGAGAATACGGCACTAAAAAAAATAAGAAAATGGTCGGTATTTATGTTTGCCATTATTATTTTGCAAATCATTTATGGCGCATTTGTAGCGGGATTGAAAGCCGGATTATTTTACAATACTTATCCAACCATGGGTGGAGAGCTTATGCCGGAAACCGTTAGCTCTTTCGATACCTTTTGGGAAAACTGCTTAGAAAATCCTGCGGGCATACAATTTCTTCACCGCAATATTGCTATTATAGTAGCGGGAATGGTTTTATTTGTTTGGTGGAAATCGCGAAAAATGGGATTGAACGAATTACAGAAAAAAGCATCCAACTTTATGTTAGGTGTTGTAACAGTACAATTTATTTTAGGTGTAGTAACGCTTTTATATGCTGTACCGGTAACATTGGGAGTGCTTCATCAAACGGGCGCATTCTTTTTATTTGCAGCCGCTTTATTTTTCATTCACAGCCTTCGCAAAACGAATTGATGCCTCATCATTTTTCCATTCAAAGGTTTCGATCATGTGATAAATGTCTTTTCTCACAAAGTCAACCACAGGTGAGATGGAATCGGTATTGGGAGCTACATTAAAATACAAAGCGCCACGAATAAAATGCTTAGTACTGTCAGTTAAAAAAAACTGAATGGATGAAGCGGCATTCCCACCGATCTCATAGATCAATCCGTAAACTTTACTTGAATCCCTGGAAACCAATTTCTCTTCAATCCCCGATGCTTTGATCTGATGCTTTGAAGCAAGCTCATATGTTTGCTCCAGATAATTATCAATATCACCATTTACTTCATGATATGTAAGGTGAAGCTTTCCATTCAATGAAGGAAATTCGAGATTCAACCAACATGGTTCGGCACGGAAACTTTTATCATTTTCGATATGCGAATAATCCGGAATTTCAAATGAAAAGGGACAAGCTGCATTGTAGGGAACGTATTTTTTTTCAGGCAATGTCAACCGGAAATATGCACGCGGTTTCGGAGCGATCGTTTCATCATCGTCATCACCGCAAGAGGGAAGCAAAACACAAGACATAAGGATCAAGATGCATCCTAAAATACTTAATACCTGATATTTGGCATGAGTTACTTTATTCAGTTTCATTTTCCCGCTCGATTGTAATTTTAACACGTTTAATTTTTCTGTTATCTGCCGACTCAATTGTAAATACCAATTTCTTAAAAACAATTTTTTCGTTCTTGGTAGGAATCCGTCCTTCCACTTCAATGATCAAACCGGCAAGCGTATCTGCTTCGCCTTTTGCATCTTCAAAGTCAACACCATCAATTTCCAGAATTCTTGCTACATCATTCAAAGGCGCTTTCCCTTCGAATACAAAATTATTTGTATCAAGCTTTGAATATACCAGATCATCGTCATCAAATTCATCGTTTATCTCTCCCACAATTTCTTCGATCACATCTTCCAGCGTAACAATCCCGGATGTTCCACCATACTCATCCACTACCACAGCCAAATGTATTTTCTTGTATTGAAACTCGCGTAAAAGATCATCAATTTTTTTATTCTCAGGAACAAAAAACGGAGGACGTAAAATGCTTTGCCAGTTGAAAGAATCACCTTCATCGACATACTGAAGCAAATCCTTTGCGTATAGAACACCAACAATATTATCCAATGATTCTTTATAGATGGGAACACGGGAAAAACCAAAAGCAGTCAGGTCGGCCAATAACTTTGTATAACCAATTTTATTTTCAAAAGCGGTGACATGTGTCCGCGATTGCATAATTTGTTTCACATCGGTATTCCCGAATTTCACGATGCCCTGCAAGATTTTGTGATCTTCCTCAGGGATATCTTCATCAGATGTGAGATCCAGTGCCTGTGATAATTCATCAACAGAAATATTGTGCGATTTTGGCTTTATTAATTTATCAAGCAAGGAAGTTGTGAAGATCAAGAACGAACTTATCGGATAAAACAATTGCTGCAGCACCAACACAAAATAAATTAGTTTACGGGATGTATTCAAAGGGTTTTGAGTGGCGTATATCTTTGGTGTAACTTCCCCTATTAACAAAATCAAAAAGGTAACCGCGATCACCTGAATTACAAAACCCAATGTAGGACTGCCGGGAAAATCAAACAATCCTTCCGCTCCGAAAATAAAAGAAGCATTGAGAATAACGATGGAGATATTAATAAAATTAACGCTTATCAGCAGTGTCGCCAATAAACGCTTCGGAGCTTCAATGATCTGTAATATCTTTTGATCTACTTTGGAATCGGAGGTCCTTAACTCCTCCA
>JBILYL010000170.1:0-5967 GCA_044377775.1 Bacteroidia bacterium | reverse complement strand
CATTCATAATCTTCACGGATACGATTATCCAGATACCTCGCTCCGTCCTTAACCATCTTCCAGACTTTTGCATCCTCGCGTATATTTTTCACTCCCAATTTATCAAGATGGCCCATTCCCGTTACAATATGCTGAGTGATGTAACGGTCATCGCGCATACCTTCAAACCAAGGGAATCCTCCATTTGGTGTTTGCATCTTCTCTAATTTTTTAAGTGCTCCGGATAATTCGTTACCCATTTTATTCAGGTCGAATAATAGCGCGACACGTTTTTTACGTTCTGTTTCATCCTTTGCATCTAACACCCAAGGTGTTTCTTCCAACATCAACAATTTTAATTCCTGATTCTTTTCTAAATTGGATAAAAGCGCTTTCGAGTCAGGAGTATTTTTCCATGAATTAAACACCGCTTTTATCTTAGGTGATGAATTAGCAATGTGTGATGCAATACTGTTTGCATAAAAACGAGAGAAGGTTTGTTCTGAACATTCGTAAGGGTATTCCATTAAATATGGTAAAGCCTGAACAGCATACCAAGCCGGATTGGAAGTGAACTCCAAAGTGACTTTATGATTCCGCAATGTGGTTGAACCATTGCTTTGGCTGATCAACTTTTCGAAGCGGAATGACTTAGTTTGATTTCCGCGGATAGGTAATGGCATAGATTCTGTCACCAACATTCTGTTTGTTAAAACAGGTAAGGCCATTTCTTCACCATCGGTAAAACTTCCTGATTTCGCAACTACTTTATAGGTAATCGCGCCAACACTTTCAGGAATAGAAATGCTCCATGTTACTGCCGCACTTTGACCTTTTTTTGATGTAAATGATGCCGTTGAAGAATTCTCCTTTAATAAAAGAGTAGAAATATCTTTCATTGAAGTTGCATCAAAAAAGAACACTTGTGCCAATCCGATTAAATCACCATCGGAAAGATTGGTGACTTTGGCACTGAACTCCATTTTGTCATTTTCACGGAAAAAACGCGGGGCATTCGGAACAACCATCAATTCTTTTTGAGTGACCAATTCTTTTTCGATAGTTCCGAATTTCAAATCTTTCGTATGAGCAAATCCCATCATTTTCCATTTTGTAAGCGCCTCCGGGATCGTGAATTTAACAATCACATTTCCCTCTTTGTCGGTTTCTAATTGGGGATAGAAAAATGCCGTTTCCGCGAAATTACTTCTGGCCGCAACTTTTGACATATCTCCTTTTCCCTCTACGGTTAAAGTACTTGCAAACTCACCGTTCATCGATTCGGTGGTTGCTGTTGTAATATCTGAAATAGAATTTCCTCCCATCAATCCAAGGTTTGCTTTTCCTCCACGTTCTTTTTTTGAATCTTTATTTTTTCCGGCATCCTCCTGCTCTATCGATTTTTCTTCATCAGCCATAACTGCACCTGTAGCGGATGCGGGAGCTGATTTTGTATACGCTCTATTTCTGCCTCCTCTATAATTGTTATCTCCATTTCCATCCAGATCATCGTAATAACCATAATATCCATTCGTATATCCAAACCAATTTAAATGATCATAGTAACGATATGAACCATTTGGATATTTATTCCAGTCGATACTGTATTGTTGAGCATTCACTGTTCCGAAACCACTATTCACATCCCAATATAAATTCGAATAATAATTATTGTAGATATTAAAATACCAGCTGTTCGGCCTAAAAGCATCCAAGGAAGCATCGTATAAAGTGGCCATCATTTCAGCTGCAACTTTATCACCCTTTTTGTCCTTGATCTTAATTTTCCACTCCTCATTCTGCCCCGGAAGTAATTTGTTTCTGAACGTTTCAAATTCAATGTCTAATTCTTTATTCGAATAAGGAACTGCAACAACACCATTCTGAGAATAAACACGATTATTTTTTATGAATATATAATGGAAAGAAAAATTTCCACGATGAAGTTCTTCAACAGGAATCTCAATCAGTTTTTGCTCCTTATTAAGGTTAATGAATTCTTTCTTAACAATTTCCCCTTTGTGTTCGATCTCAAATAAAACAGACACATTTTCTTCTTTTGATCCGACAATAAATTTAGCTTTATCACCAGGTTCCAAAGGATTCACCGTGATCATATTAAACCAATTGATCTCATTTCCCGGAACAACTTTCCCGGCAACAGCATGAACTGTAAAATATTTCACGTCTTTCACCTCTTCGCCATATGCGTCTTTACTAATCGCCTCCATAACATACATGCCTTGTTTCCAGGAAGAAAGATTTCCGAATTTTACTGAATCATTATAGTTGACAGTTGTTGATGTTCCTATTTTTAAAGGAACCAATGTTGAAGTATTGCTGAATGTTTTCTCAAACACTTTTTCCCCACGCTTCCATTTATACATGTTGTTTTCATCTTTGTACAAATCTTTTGGGAACGATTTTTCAAATTCTTCCTTTGTAATGATATATTTATCGGGTTGTGTCCAGCTGCGGGCACGATAGGTTTTATCCGGCTCGATCAATTTATAAATTACAACTTTCCCTTGTGCTTTTTCAAACTGACCGCTCATATTTGTAGAATATATTGCAAATGCTTTTTTATTCTCTTTTTCGAGCAGCGTGGGAATGCTCACATTTAAATTTAAAGCAGTGTAAGCAGCACTTACATATGCTTGTGAGCTATGAGTTTCTCCGTTGATATCCGTAACGTCTGCGTATATAGTATACGAATATGTCGGCTCATACGATTTAGGAATACTTAAATCGGGAATAGCTTTAAAGTCGACAAAAAACGCACCCGTATCGTTGGAAATGGTTACACCATTTGTAATTTCCATTTGTGCTGATTGCGGATAATATCCTCTCCACCAATACCACCAATAAGGGAATGAAGCATTCCGAACCACTCGATATTTTACTTCTGCTCCGTCAATATTCGCTCCGGAATAAGCTTTAGCAATACCATTTACTTTTATATTTTCATTCAAACGATAACTCCCCAAAACAGGATTAAATTTCACTTCAAATTTTGGACGTTTGTATTCCTCTACCGAAAAGTAAACAGTTCCACTTCCATTCGATAAACTCATTTGTCCGTTCAAAACACCACTCGGAGTAGTAAATGTTCCGTTGAATGTTCCGTATTCGTTTGTTGTTAAATTCACATCGGCAACCTTTTGGTAATTCACATCATAAAAGGTAACTGTAGTGGCAGTATTTGGCATCAACTCATTTGTTTCTCCATCGGTCTTGATCATTATACCTTTGAAATAAACTGTTTGTCCGGGTCTATAAATTGCTCTGTCTAAAAAGAAGAATGTTTTGGGGTATTTATTTTTATCCGTTTTGTATGTCCTATATTGATAAATTCCATTATCGGTTTGCAAGCGATCTGTTTCACCGTTACCATTAACCATTGGCGACACTGATTTATAAGAAAAGTCTATTGTGAAATTCCTATACTCTGTTGTAGCCGGAACATTAAAATAACCCAATTCATCAGATGTATATTTTTCTGATCTTATGTATTCGTATTTACGTATTGAATAGTTATATTTTTCATAATACAACTGAGCCGTCACACCCTTCAGGGGGGAACCTGTTTCACGATGTTGCAGATAAAAGTCATAGCTCCCGTTTGTCATTCTACGATTAATGTAGCTGATATTTGACATCCAGGTGGCAGCATAAGCGACACCATTATTCTTATATGAAAATGTTTTATCTGATCCGATAAGTATCACATAGTGACCCAGTGGTAGTTCAGGAAGTTTTATTTCAGATGAGTGGGATTGGAAATCACCGTCATCGGGCAACTCGATAGAAAACTCTTTTATGGACTGTAGTTTTACATATTGTTTGATTAAATTTTCGCCATAATACCGTTCAATGGATTTATTATATTTATCAATATCCATTTGTGCAATGCGCACATATACCTTTTTTAGATTTTTAAAAGTCAGAAGCGCGCGGGAAGGAGTATTTGGGGCATTTACTTTTTCTGTGATAAAATCAACAAGATGCTCAGTAATTCTAGCTTTCAAGGCTTGACAATCGATAGCACCATCACTCGAAGGATCTTTTTTAATCACGGCATCACACAATTCCAATGCTTGTTTTTTCATCCACTTGTTTTCATCAGATTGAATCGGATTGTATTTTGTTCCTTTCTCGAAGTACACTTGCGCTATTTCATGGTTCACATCCGCAGAGGCAGGATCAGCAGTAAATTTATTTTCTAAATCTTGTAATGCCAACAAATATAAACTGTCTTTAATTTCCGAAACAGAACTTCTTCTAACAAATTTCAATCGCTTCAGATCCAAATCGATCAGGGCCTTCGGATCCAAATCCTTTGAATGAAACGCAGCAAGATCCTGTAAAATTCTGATGGCATAAAATTTTGACGAAAGCGTATCCTTTGTTTCGATATTTACTTTTACAAAATCTGCAAAATTCCAGAAATAACTTTCAGAATTTATTTCAAATTTATAAGCAGGGCGTGTAATATCCGGTTCTTCATTCATATAAAAATCAACTGCTCGGTGAGCTAGAAAGTCGTAAAGGGTGGGGCGGAATTTTCTAGAGTTTGATTGTTTAACCAGAATATCATCATAGATATTCAAAGGAGTACGTTTTAAACTATCTGTGCTTTCAAGGGAGGCCTGATAATTTTCAATCACTTTCGAGAAGATCGTTTTAAGATCCCAGGTCGTGATGTCTTCATTATCAAAATTCACTGTTTCTGTTCGATTATAAAAACGGTAACGGTTTTGTTGATAGTAGTTCCAGTAACTTTCAGCAATCATAGACTGCAAAACAGGTTTCACGGGAAATGTTGCTTCTTTTGCCTCTTCGTTTAATTTATTAAGTGCTTTGATCAAGGAGTATTCCTCCATGTACTGTTCAAATTTCATTCGGTGAATGATGGCTTTTACGAATTGAGGTGCATTATTTTCTGATTTTGCCTTGTCGTAAATTCCGTTCACAACCTCTAATGCAGATTTGGTTAATCCTTTGGCTGCCAAGGAATCTACCTTTTTCCATTCTTTTGTGTATGTACTACCTTTGGGGAAAACAAAAACGGTTGTTTTACTGTTTGTCTGATATGCCGTAAGTGTCACAGCGCCTGCAATACCTGCTAATGCTATTATAGCCAATAGAACGATCTTCCTTAATTTCATGTCTGATGTATTAAAAATTTTAATGGTTTTACCATTAGATGCAAGTTAAATCAAAATTCCATAATGAAAAATGATATTTGTTTGAAATAATGTTTATCAGCAAGATTATCTGGGGAGAACCTGACTTTATTGACTTAGCGATGAATCGAGACAAGGTCATCCTGGATCTAGAAAAAAAACCTTAAGAGATGGTTTCCGTTAAAAATTATTCGGAACTTTAAGCCACATCGGAAGAAATAATAGGTACTAGGTTTTTTAATAATCGGAATAAAAGACCTGGTTACAGTTTAAATCTGTTAATATTAACTTCATTGTCGAGAGGGGTTCCATTGAGCAGAAAATCGACAAATTGGTTTGCGAAGTATGGCGCCAACATCACACCTTTGGTGCCCAAACCATTAAAAACACCTAATCGGGGATGTTCAGGATGTAATCCTATAAGCGGTCTGCGGTCGCTTACGGTTGGGCGAATACCCGCTTGATGATCGATCACTTCAAACGGGATCTTCAGGACTTTATTTAATTTACCGATCAGATCAGACTTTCCTTTTTCTGTGGGATTTTCCGAAAGATCTTCCCATTCATACGTTGCACCTACCTTATAGGTATTATTCCCAAATGGAAGAATAAAAACGGCTTTATTTAAAACTATTTCAGATGGAATAACATGTTCATCTGATAATTTAATGGTTATGGTTTCCCCTTTTGTAAGTTTGAAAGGAAGCCATTTGAAAAAAGGATTTTCAACACAAGTATAGCCTTCACAAAAAATTATTTTTTCAGCCGAACAATCTCTGTATGAAATAGAATTCTCTCCGAT
>JBILYL010000168.1:0-6004 GCA_044377775.1 Bacteroidia bacterium | reverse complement strand
GGAATTATTGTTGTCGATTTTATTGATCTTCACTCTGCTGAAAACCGAAAATTGCTGTTCGAGAGAATGCGCGATGAGATGGCGAAAGACAGAGCAAAACACAATATCTTACCGCCAAGTAAATTCGGATTGATCCAGATCACCCGCCAGCGTGTTCGTCCAGAGATGAATATCGTGACTGTAGAAAAATGTCCTACATGTGGCGGTAGTGGTGAAATTCAAGCGAGCATCATCCTGATCGATCAGATCGAAAACAACTTGCGTTATATCCTTAAAGAACAAAACGAATCTGATGTCACCTTATGTGTGCATCCGTATCTGGAAGCATATATCACGAAAGGATTTTTCTTCAGCTCCCTAAAACACAAATGGGCAAAAAAGCTGGGTAAAAAGTTTAAGGTACGTTCCGTTTCATCATACAACTTTTTAGAATATCATTTTTTAAATAAAAATGAGGATGAGATAAAAATTTAATACTCCGGAATTTCCGGTTGATATTGATCAGAACGCTTCAGGAAACTGAAGCGTTTTTTTATTGAACTTTTTGAATTACATTTGATATGTTCCAATGATTGACATCCATCTATAACGTTTACAATTCAGCTATTTAGTATATGGATTTCGAAGAAAAAAAACCAAAGAAAAAACTCACACCCAATCAGGCAACTATAAAAGCTCAACTATCCTGCGCCTATCAGGAACGTTGTCAGCAAGAAATGCGTGATAAACTTTACGAATGGGGACTATTCAGCAACGATGTTGAAAATATTATCGCCAACCTGATTTCGGATAATTTTTTAAACGAAGAACGATTTGCAAAAGCATATGCTGGTGGAAAATTCAGAATAAAAAAGTGGGGACGGATAAAGATCAGGATCGAATTAAAAAAAAGGAAGATCTCCGATTATTGCATCCGGAAAGGAATGTTGGAAATTGAAGAGTCGGATTATTTAAAAATACTTAACGAAATTATCGCTAAAAAACTAAAAGAAACCCCCAAAGGAAAAATTCAGATCCGGAATTATAAAGCGGCACAATACGCGATTTCCAGAGGATTTGAAAGCGACCTTGTGTGGGAAGCTATTAAAGGGAAAGAGGATTAAGTGATAAAATATTAAGGTGTGATAAAGGGATCTGGAGTGAAATTTAAGGATAAGGAAACAAAAAAAGTAGGATCATAACCATCCACAGTTCATTGTGCAATATACATTTTTTGATCAGCTAAATATTTTGGGGGATCAGCTTTTCAATAAACCTTCCTCAGCCAGAATCTGTTCAGCTTCTTTTTTGTATTTAACAGAAATATTTCTGCGCAACACTTTTCCTTCCGGGCCATCAAAATAAATTACCACGCGGGGATACGAAAACATGGGCGATTTAAGGTAAACAGACTTTATTTTATTGCGAGGGATCGTTGGTGTATCGCTACTGATAAATCCTTCTTTGATCCGAATAAAAGAAAGAAACAAAAGTAAGAGTCCACCATAATTGATAGGCTCCGTAAAAAAGCCAACATTATAATAGGAAACAGAAAACATAATATAGATCAGTAGCAGAACAAAAACAATATAGTTCATGATACTTTTCACGCTCCAGGCATTGCTTAATTCATGTTCCAATGGAATACGGGTAGGCTCTTTTGTATTAAAAATAAAAACAGTGTCATTGTTGATGTGACAATATTCATCGGTAGTTGTTCTGAAATATTTTGTTTGCATTGTGTCTCTTATTCTATTTATTTCCGGGCTTTATTATCAGATCTCATTCGTGTGAATATTAAAATCTGACGATTAAAGTGGACTAGAAGAATACAAAAATACTCTTATTTCCCGACCATATTCCCAATATTTATTAACTTTACACCATGATTACTACAGACCAACTAAAAGACCTTCGGGAGCGCACGAGTGCGTTAAGGGGGCATCTTTGACATCGATCGTAAGCTTCGCGAAATAGCTGAAGAAGAAGAAAAAGCGCTCGCACCGAATTTCTGGGATGACCCCAAAAAGGCAGAAGAACTGCTGAAACAAACCAAGATCAAAAAAAATTGGACTCTTTCATTTGCTAAATCAGAAAGCAATATGGATGATCTTGCCTTGATGTATGATTTTTTCAAACAAGGCGAGGCAACTGAAGCTGAGGTAGAACAACAATATCAAACCACAGTTATTTTACTGGAGGAGATCGAGTTTAAAAACATGCTTAGCGGCAAAGAAGATGTACTGAGTTGTGTTGTTCAGATCAATGCCGGAGCCGGTGGAACAGAAAGTTGCGACTGGGCAGAAATGCTCATGCGTATGTATATGATGTGGGGCACAAAAAATGGCTATAAAATAAAAGAAACCGATCGTACAGATGGCGATACGGCCGGAATAAAATCGGTGACATTAGAATTTGAAGGCGATTTTGCTTTCGGTTATTTAAAAGGTGAAAACGGTGTACACCGGCTTGTCCGCATTTCACCGTTCGATGCCAATGCAAAAAGACATACCTCTTTTGCTTCCGTTTATGCTTACCCTCTAATTGACGATACAATTGAAATTGATGTTAATCCTGCCGATCTCGAATTTGAAACATTCCGTGCAGGTGGCGCAGGCGGACAAAATGTAAACAAGGTAGAAACAGCAGTACGATTGTATCATAAGCCTTCCGGAATTATCATTAAAAATCAGGAATCACGTTCACAATTACAAAACAAAGAGAATGCGATCAAATTATTAAAATCGCAATTATTCGAAATTGAATTACGAAAACAACGTGAAGCCATCAATGTGATCGAAGGAAATAAAAAGAAAATTGAATGGGGCTCTCAAATTCGAAACTATGTTTTTCATCCATACAAACTAATTAAAGATGTGAGAACGGGTTATGAAACATCCAACATTCAAGCTGTGATGGATGGCGACCTGAATGATTTTATTAAGGCGTATTTAATGGAATATGGGAACTCGTAAAAGGATAGGAACGCAGATTTTTATGATGATTATGACAAGGTATGATTTTTATTGGGGTTTATTAAAATCGGAAGATAATCCATTCCCCTCTCGAGAGGGTTTAGGGGTGTGTAAAAACGGATCACAATTATGAAAAAATATGTTTTTATTAATCATAATTTATTTCATAACAAAAAATTATATCCTTTTTAATCATAAAAATCTTAATAAATCTGCGTTCCCATAAACACTAGCACTATGATCAAAATCTACCACAACACCCGTTGTTCAAAAAGCAGAGACGTTTGCACGATCTTGGAAAACAAAAAAGTAAAGACTGAAATAATAGAATATCTAAAAACGCCTCCTACCCAAAAAGAAATAAAAGAGCTTTTAAAAATGCTTGGAATGAAAGCAGAAGAAATAGTTCGAAAAGGGGAAACTATTTATAAAGAAAAATTTGCCGCTAAAAAACTGACGGAAGCGCAATGGGTAAAAGCATTGGCTGATAATCCTATTCTGATTGAAAGACCGATCATCGTAAATGGTAAAAAAGCCATTATTGGACGACCTCCTGAAAAAGTATTGGAAATACTATAAACTATTTACTCATTTTAATCCGGTCATACTCTTCTTTGTTCACCGACTTATCCCGATAGTCTGTCGATTTTAATTTCCCAAAGCGATAGATCAAAGACAATACAAAATAATGTGTGTTTTCGCGGGAAACATAATTAACATCATACCCTTCTACATTGCTGGAACCTCTGTTAAATGCAGTGGTCAGAATATCGTTGGCAATAAAGCGGCATGTAAGCTTATCTTTAAAAAATGTTTTTTTGATGTTTGCCGACAAATTATAAAAAGGCTCAAATGTAAAAATACCATCCACACCTGCGGATGTATATTCAAATGTTACTTCCATCGAAAAATATTTTTTAAAACGGAACTCGTCATACAAATACATATAAAACATTGGCTTTTTATTTTGAATAACAGTACTTCCACTTTTATATGCAAAAGCATTCTGCATATAACCAAAATAATTGTAAGTGGTCCACCATGTTAATTCATAAGGAATGGTTATTCCAACAGAATACGTTTCGGAATAATCAAGATTTTTTGTTGTTGCAACAAAAGCATCCGTTCCATCATCCGATTTATCCACCACTAAATTCATAGCACCGTTTGTTCTGGCATAACTGAATGTTAACGAGGCTTCTTTCATATAAATCAATGAAGCTTCAAGTGAATGTGTATACGATGGAACCAGATAAGGATTACCTCTGAATGAAGAAAGAGAGTCGATATAATTTATGAACGGATCCATATCCTGGAAACTTGGACGTGCAATGCGGCTGGAGTATGTGATGCTTGTATTCAGATCTTTTGTAAAATCGTATCCCAAAAATGCACTTGGAAAAAGATTGGTGTATTCACGGTTTATGACTTGCTGATTCGTTATTTTTGAATACCCGTCCGAAGCAGTATGTTCGGCTCTTAATCCGGCACGCATGTTCAGCTTTTTATTGGAATAACGCAACTGGGTATAAGCGGCCAACACATTTTCGCTGTATTTATAACCATTAAAATAAGCAGGATCCGAAACCCATTCACCTGCAACAGAATAATTTTCAAAATCAATTGCACTTTCATTAATGATGTATGAATCTTTTATACCACTTTCTATTTCCCATTTTTTATTAAAAACTTTTATTAAATCTGTTTGTCCTGTAAACAATTGAATTTCATTCAAGCCACTATTTCTTTTTAGTTGCTGATCAATCGTATTTACAACAATTATTTTTTGTGTTATTTCATCAAAATTCTTTGAAGTAAAATTTCCATATTGAAAAGCGGCACTCCACTCACTTTTTAGTGTATCCAATATACGTGTATAGTTAACATTTGCTGTATTGTTAATCAACTTCGGATGCGACAATGTATTTGTTTCAATGGTTAACTGAGGTACAGAATTTTTGAAAATTTCATTGCTATTATCAGCTTCATTTCTATTCAATGAATAAAAACCATTGTATTGAAAGCCAAAAGATCGAACTGAATCGATCGCATAATTAACACCAGCTCGGTAATAATGAGAGTTTACTTGATCATTAACTGTATAAATTTTATTTTTCATTTCCGTGATTGTACTATCGTTGCTTTTTAAGTTCCGATAATACTCATCCGAACTCCAAACTTTTCCATGAGGAAAACCATAACTCACAAAGGTTGACCATTTTTTATATTTGTAGTTAAAACGCAAGCCGGTATATGAAAACAAGTACTTGCCGTACATGGTATTCTGAATTAAATTTCCATTGTAACCTTCCAAATTATTTTTCTTGGTAACGATATTGATAACTGCTTTCCCGCTGGCATCGTATTTAGCAGAAGGATTGGATATGATTTCAATTTCTTTCAGCTCAGTAGAGGCAATTGTTTTAAGCACATCAGCAGAAGAAATTTGTTGACCATCAACATAGATGATCGCATCCCCTTTACCAAATACCGAAACATTATCGGTGCTACTGACCATTACAGTGGGTGTTTTTTTCAAAACATCCAGTACTGACCCTAAATTACTCAATGCCGAATTTTCTACGTTCACTTTCACCCTTTCGCCATCCCTTTCAAATAAAGGCAATTTAGAAACGACTTCTATTTCCTTAAGAGTCGTATTCATTTTTAACTGTATTGCACCGATTGTAAGAATAGAATACTTTTTACTATTTGCTACCAACTGAAAATGTGTTTCAAATCCAAGAGCAGTAATTTTCAAAATAAATAAACTGTCATCAATATTCTTCATTTCAAATTTACTATCCATAAAAAAATCACCTTTAATGATTGATGAATCACTCTGAGAGAGTAAAATAATATTCCCTGATATCAGGGCTTTATTATTTTCACCCAAAACCGTTCCTTCGATCTTGTAGCTTTGAGCAGCGCTAAATTGAACACATAAAAACGAGAGAAAAATTAAAATGTAGCTTTTTACCATACAGACTATAACGAAGTTTTTGAAATAAGATACAAATTAAGTACAATGCGGCCACAAATGACCTGTT
>JBILYL010000167.1:0-6016 GCA_044377775.1 Bacteroidia bacterium | reverse complement strand
AAAAGCGAATGCATTTGATGAAGAGTTAACTGACAATACCATTGTAATTACGGCAGATACAATTGTTTGGGTGAACGGGCATGTTCTCAACAAGCCTCAGAACTACGATGATGCGGTAAGAATGCTGCAACTGCTTTCCGGTAAGATGCATGAAGTATATACCGGAGTTTGTTTAAAATCGAAACACAAAACAACATCTTTCGTTGCGCTCACAAAAGTTTATTTCAAGGAACTCAGCTTGGAAGAAATTGAATTTTACATCAGGAACTATAACCCTTACGACAAGGCCGGAGCATATGGAGCGCAGGAATGGATCGGTTACATTGCTGTAGACAGAATCGAAGGCACTTATTTTAATGTAATGGGTTTGCCGGTTAGAGAGTTGTATGAAGCGTTATTGAAGTTTTAAACCCAACAACTCTTCACTAAATTATATCTCAATTCCCATCACAAGATTTCACTCAGTTCGTGAGATCCCGATGTTCATCGGGATGGCATTCTCTGGCGTTAGCTTTTGACTTTGTCAAATTCTAACACCGATAATGCACACATCATCCATCTGCGGTTCGTCTTGCCTCCAATTCAACAATGCATATTGCAAAAAAGATTGCTGTTCTTCCATTTCCATTCCTTGTAATGACAACAACAACTCTTTAAAACGTTTTCTATTGAATTTCTTTTTCAGCTCACCACCAAACTGATCGCAGTATCCATCTGTAAAAAAGTAAAAGGTATCCTCTTTTTTCAATTCAATTTCTTTCGAGACAAATATCTTTTCTACATCACCATAAAATCCAATCGGATAACGATTTGCTTCAAACTCAATCAATTCATGATCACGCAGAAGTAACATAGGGCGGAATGCACCTGAATAGCTAACGCTATTCTTTTCTGAATCAAATACGGCCAATGCCACATCCATTCCATCGCTTGTGATCTCTCCTTTTTTGTTGAGTGCCGCAAATAATTCTTCGTCCAGCGCATATAATATTTCGGAAGGTTCCGTAATTCCTTTTTTTACGATTACCTCTTTTAATATTCCATTCGCAATGATGCTCATCAATGCTCCCGGAACACCGTGTCCCGTACAATCGACAGCCGCGACAAATGATTTACTTCCTCTTTGGTAAAAGAAATAATAATCGCCACTCACGACATCTTTCGGCTGGTACAAAACAAATGCATCTGAAAATGCGTTTTTTATTTTTTCTATGTCAGGTAAGATCGCTTCTTGTATTCGACTGGCGTACTGAATACTGTCCACCATATCTTTATTATGCTGTTCCAGTTCTTTATGTTTCTCAATTAACTTTTGTTCAGCTTTTTTCCTATCCGTTATATCATGTCCGATGCCAACCAATGTATTTGCAGGTCCTTTGGATGTATTCCATAATATCCATTTATCGCCACCTGTTGCCGTTTTTAATAATCGTTCGTATGGAACAGACTCCATCAAAGAATTCTGTTGAAGTTGTTGAATAGTGAGTTCTTTTACTGCTTCCCGTTCAATAATATCAATGCGGGTTAATTCCCACCAACCTTCACCTAATAATTGCTCCGGCTCAAAGCCCAGAATACGCTTTGCGGATGGACTTACATATTCAACTTTACCTTGATGGTTTACAACAACAATTAAGCTGTTGAGCTTAGCTAATATAGCATCTGTAACTAGTGACATAACTAAAAGTATAAAAGGCAAAATGCCTGAATTAAAAACTAAGAAATTGGGAGTTGCTTACTGGAAGCGGCAGTGAAATTATCTGCTAAAGGGAATACGATTAAATCGCATATTGCAACTACAATACCACATTCCCGTGGTAATGACCATGAGAATATTAAATGTAAGAATGATATTTATTGCTATTGACATTTTGTATTTGTTGGTGCAAATGTAGGATTATTTTCAACAAACGAAAAATAAAAAACAAAAAGGGCTGATCTATTTTAATGGATGATAATTTTTTTCACACAACTCCCCTTTACTGAAGCAACTTTGACAAAATAAATTCCTTTAGAAAACGTTTTTAAATCGAGCATCGTTTTTGAAGAAATAACCTTTGTTTGAAAAACTTGCTCTCCAATGACATTGAATACTTGCAACTCCGCATCAGAAAAAGACTGAAGGTTCAGTTCTATTATTCCGCTTGTAGGATTTGGGAAAATAAGTACTTTATCATTTATTTCATTATCATCAAACCCAACAGGAGTATATAAATCCGATTTCCACAAACCTCTTCCAAAGGTTGCCGCCCACAATTTATTGTCAATATAGGAAATTTCCAATTCGTTTACTTGAACATTTGGCAAACCGTTATCATAAGTAATCCAATCGGTTAATGTATTGTCTTTATAAAAAACGCCCAAGTCTGAACCAATATAAATCCCGTCATTGCTTCCATTTTGATAAACCAAACAATTCACAGGAATGTTCGGTAGAGTTCCGGAAATGTTTGTCCAGCTTATTCCGCCATTAATTGATTTAAAAACTTTATTTCCTGCATCAAATCCGGAAATAGTAAGCCATAAAACTAGAGGATTAGTTGGGTGCACAGTGATGTAAGATATTTTATTAGTTAAAGTTCCAGTAATACTTCCGATAGTTGTATATGTCCAACTTGTTCCACCATTTGCAGTAACATAAAGTGTATCGTATGTAGAAGCATAAATCACTTGATTATTGGAAGGTGCTATGGCCATTTGTTTGAGCGTAGTTGAAGAACCAAAATTAGAAATGAGCGACCAAGTATCTCCCCTATCAGTTGTTTTCCAAATATCATTATAACCCAAATACAATGTTTGATTACTAACCGGATCCATTACAAATGGACTAACCCAGGCTCCTGGGCCCAATCCGTTTGCTGCAACGTAAGCAGTAAATCCAGGTATATTGTATGCAATTAAATCTTTTGTATTCCAATTATCAAGCGTTCGATATAATATTCCTGTCAGTGCGCAAGAGTATTGAACAGCTGTGTCTAGCGGATCAATAATTTCTTCCATGTTATCTCCGCTCATAACCTCTTTCCAACCAGAAGCTGTTTTTTGTTTCAATCCATTGTCCTGCAAACCGCAAAGCACCTTATCAGCAGCAGTTGCAGACGTCCCTATTCTATACAATTGACTTATACCTAATCCGTCAGATAAATCAAACCAGGATGCTCCTCCATCGTTCGTGACATGCAAACCGGCATCACTGCAGGTGTATACATAATTGGGATTCATTGGATGAAATGCAATTTTATGTTTATCAGAATGCAGATAAGGAGCGCCAACAGGATTTAAAATGGGGTCGTAAGTATTCATTGTATTCACATTGAAAGTTGCACCACCATCATCCGTTTTCCAATTATTAATTCCGGCTATCCAAATTTCACTTGGATCAGTTGGATGAATTGAATAAGCAATATCGTATACTCCTTGTCCACCACAATCATCTCCATTGTATTTTCTTCCCAGCATGTTGTTTGTACAATCTCCATTTAGAGCAAGTGCAAAACTTACACCGCTATTTGTTGAAGAATAAATTCCTTCCATGCCACCTTGCCCGTATGTATCTGCGCATAGTGCAGATACAACATTTGGCAAACTTGGGGTTACCGCTAAATCAATTCTATTGACGCCACTCAAGGCTGTTACTTGGTTCCAAGTAATACCGTTATCTGTTGTCCGGAAAATTTGTGACGTACCTGTAGTACTTAATGTAGATGCATAAATATAATCAGGATCAGATGGTTTAAATTCTAAATCTGTAAACCAACCGGCTTGTTGAAATGTCCATGTCGATCCGCCATTTGTTGTTCTGAAGATCCCGTCAGAGCCTGCAACAATTAAAATAGACGGATTTGTAGGATGAATGATGATTCTATTAAAAGCATTTTGATACGATAGACTAATACTTAAGCCTGTAGGGTTAAAAGTAATCCCTCCATTTAACGACTTTAAAACCCCGACACTTCTAATGCTTCCTGGGGTTACCAAAACAGTTTCACTATCACCTGTTGTAATATAAATTATATTAGGATTGGAATAATCAACAGCAATATCACTTATCCCTAAAACGGGTAAATTGTCTGTTGTTGTTATCCATGTTACTCCTGCATCGTCAGTTTTCCATAATCCTCCACCAGGAGTACCAACCCAAAATGTATTCGGAAGTGTTGGATGAAAAGCGATACAGTTTACTCGTCCTATTCCACCTGCATTGGCAGATAAAAAGGTAGACGGACCAGCAAACGACCAATTCGCGATACTTGAAGGAGATTTATTTTTTTGATGAGCAGTATATTTCTCTAATTCGTTCCATAAAATATTTGCTTTGGGAAAATCACCATTCGCATCTACCCTTGTTTCCCAAAAATATTCCCATCTTTTAAATTTAGTAATTACATCGTCTTTATCTACCGTATTAAATGGTTCTGCAGGATTTTCATTCACTGATTCGTAAAATTCTTTTTGAATTTTATAAAAATCAGGATGATTCATATCCAGTTTTTCCATCCACGATTGAGAAACCAAACAATTAGTTACAATAGAAAAAAGTAGAAAAATAAATATTCTTTTCATTAAAATAATATTGGAGTATCTAGCTAATATACAATAAAGTCATAACTATATGATACAAAAAAAGCGCCATCCAAATTACGGATAGCGCTTTTTTTATTTTAATTAAGTTATTTTTAACTCAACACTTTTTTCACAAGATCAGCAGCCTCTTGCAATGCGATTGCAGAATAAACTTTTAATCCTGACTCATCAATGATCTTTTTCGCTTCAACGGCATTTGTACCTTGAAGACGGATAATGATCGGCACATTGATTGTTCCCATATTTTTGTAAGCGTCTACAATACCTTGTGCTACTCTGTCGCAACGAACAATTCCACCAAAAATATTTACTAAAATTGCTTTTACTTTAGGATCCTTCAAAATGATACGGAAAGCTTGTTCAACACGTGCAGCATTTGCAGTACCACCCACATCAAGGAAGTTAGCTGGATCTCCACCGGATAATTTAATGATATCCATTGTAGCCATAGCCAAACCAGCACCATTCACCATACAACCAACGTTTCCGTCAAGTTTTACATAGTTTAAACCATGCTCACCTGCTTCAACTTCTGTTGGATCCTCCTCTGTTGTATCACGTAAAGCCAATAGATCAGGATGACGGAACAAACCGTTTCCATCTAAAGCAACTTTAGAATCTACAGCAATGATCTTGTTATCAGATGTTTTTAAAACCGGATTGATCTCAAACATGGATGAATCTGTTGCTTCATAAGCTTTATATAGAGAGGCTACAAATTTTGTCATTCCTTTGAACGCTTCACCGCTTAAACCTAGGTTAAAAGCAATTTTGCGGCATTGAAAATCGCGTAAACCAACTTTCGGGTCGATCTCTTCTTTAAAAATTAAATGAGGTGTATTGTGTGCAACTGTTTCAATATCCATTCCACCTTCAGTAGAATACATGATCGTATTACGGCCTTTTGCTCTGTCTAAAAGAACACTCACATAAAACTCTTTCACAGGTGATTCACCTGGATAATATACATCCTGTGCGATCAATACTTTGCTTACTTTTTTACCGGTTGTACTTGTTTGAAGTGTAACAAGATTATTACCCAAAATATTTTTAGAGATGGACTTTACATCATCCAAAGACTTTGCTAAAGCAACACCATGTTGTTCTGTTCCTACAATTTTTCCTTTTCCACGACCACCAGCATGAATTTGTGATTTTACAACCCACCAACCGGTACCGGTAGTTTTTTGTAATTCTTTAGCCGCTTCAACAGCTTGTTCAGGAGTTTCTGCAACAATACCTTCTTGTATTGCTACACCAAAGCCTTTCAATACTGCTTTGCCTTGATATTCATGTATATTCATAGTGTTCTTGGTTTAAGATTTAAGAATTCCAAAAGTATGTTTTTTATTGCTGAATATCAAATTTGTTTTATTCACAATTTATAACTGTATTTTGACATTCCACCTTATGCTTTAAGGTGTATTTTTTA
>JBILYL010000166.1:0-6023 GCA_044377775.1 Bacteroidia bacterium | reverse complement strand
CACATGGCTACTGAATCTATTCCACCACTCACCGTCAATAAAATTTTGTCGGAAGAGTCAAAAAGTTTTTCGCTTTTGATATATGTGTTTAATAAATGTAGCATGTTGCAAATTTACACCTTAGGCATGAGTAATTCCTAAGTTTAGTATAGTTTTATAATTTGTTAAGGTTAATTTCCGCTGCTTAAAACTTCAAACATCGCTTTCGCTTTTAATAAACATTCCTCATATTCTTTTTCGGCCTCCGCCTTTTCGGTGATAGCACTTCCTGTTATAAAGGAAAGGTAATTGTTTTTTGCATTGTACAATATACTCCGGATCACAACATTGAAGTCGAAGTCGCCACTAGGAGAAATATACCCAACTGCACCTGAATATAATCCTCGCTTTGTTTTTTCGTGCTCCTCAATCAGTTTCATTGCGCTTATTTTAGGCGCACCGGTCATGGATCCCATCGGAAACATGCTTCTTATAATGTCTGTAAATGTTGTAGTCTCTCTCAATTCACAGCTGATCGTAGAGATCATGTGATGCACCTGCTTAAATGTGTAGATGCCAAACAATTCTTCAACTTCAACACTTCCTTTTTTCGCGATCCGTGATAAATCGTTTCTCACCAGGTCAACGATCATTACATTCTCACTTCTTTCTTTTACGTTGTTATATAATTCTTTTTTTAGTTCTTCATCTTCTCCTGCATCCGTTGATCGCCTGATTGTACCTTTTATTGGTTGTGAGATCAGTCTTTCTGATTTTTTCTGCAGAAAGCGTTCCGGACTGGCACACATTAAATAATGTTCCTGAAATTTACAATAGGCTGAAAATGGTGCTCCGGAAATTTCATTTAATTTTTTATAAATAAGAGGTGTTTTTAAAACTGCTTTTTCAGCAAAAAATTCCTGACAAAAATTAATTTCGTAAATGTCTCCTTTGTGAATATGCTCTTTCAGTTTATTCACTGTATTTATGTATTCTTCTTTCGGGATTTTTGATTGTATGTTTATCTTTTCATTCTTTTCATCTTTTTGAGGAGCTGAAGTTGAAAAACAAAAATCTACAATGTCTCTTGCCTCCTTTTCGGAAATGTATTCATCATCGAAATAAAAAGAAACACAATCTGCCCTTTTCTCCACGACAACTTTGGGAGCAAAGAACTGAAGCAATGGAAACGCCTGATTATCGCTGTTAGATGACGTAAGTGGTTCTATCGCATTTTTAACGTCATAGGTAAGATATCCGAAAAGCCAGCCTTTTTTTGAATCATAAAACTGCTGCAATCTGACCAGCGCATTTGATGGATCGTTGATGCAGAGTTTCTGTGTGGCCCCAATAGCAACTAGAACAGACGATGAATTGTGCTTTTTGTCATTTAGGCTTTCGTTTGAATCAAAAATGCATAGTTGTTCAAAGCGTTCGTTTAGCCCTTCTATATTGATGTTTAAAGCCGCAGAAGAAAGTATGTAGTCTTGTTTTTTTAGCACATGTAAAGATAGTTTTTCAATTTTAATTCGGACGAAAACATTTTTAGTCCAAAACCAAAAGTTCTTAGCCTGTCATTTTTCTCCCACCATTCAAATTTCGTTTTAATAGCATTTAATTTAAAATTCTACTTTGTATTGTTGTCAGCTATTCTGAGCGTTTTGTGAATAAATAACCCCTGTTTTATTTCATTCTTTTTTTAATAAAACGGATGTTCAAAAAGGTAAAGTTTTCAACAAAGTGGTAAATTGTGGTAAAAAGTGGGAAAATTGTTTTTATTTTTACACTTCAAAGAATAAAACCGCAATGAATAGTCTGTTTGGTGTATATGAATGCAATGCTGATGCGAAGGGTCGCGTGATGCTTCCTGTTGCCTTTAAAAAGCAGTTGACAAAAGAGTTGAAGGGTGGTTTTGTGATGAAGCGAAGCATTTTTAGTAAGTCGCTGGAGTTGTATTCAATGGCTACTTGGAATGAAATGGTGAAGGAGGTAAATAAGCTGAATAAGTTCGTTAAGAAGAATGTTGAGTTTATCCGGATGTTCAATTACGGAGTTGTTCCAGTTGATCTTGATGCTTCCGGAAGGTTGTTGATCTCAAAAGATATGATGTCGTTTGCTGGCATGACTAAGAATGTTGTGATGGCTGCTGCCGGTGATCGTATTGAAGTTTGGGATAAAAAAGCATACGAGAAATTTATTGATAACAGTACTGCAGACTTTGAAAAACTTGCTGAGGATGTAATGGGTGGAATCACTCCTTCTAACACTGATAATAAAGATGCACTATCATAATCCCGTTCTTTTAAAAGAGTGTATTGAGGGGCTGAATATTAATCCAGCGGGTATTTATGTTGATGTCACCTTTGGTGGTGGCGGACATTCCCGCGAAATTTTAAAGCATTTGACAACCGGAAAGTTGTATGCTTTTGATCAGGATGAAGATGCTGTAAAGAATAGTATCGGTGATGACAGGTTCGTACTCATAAAACAGAATTTCAGATATCTGAAAAACTTTTTGAAAATGTACGATGCGCTTCCAATCGATGGCTTGCTTGCTGATCTGGGTGTTTCTTCTCATCAGTTTGATGAAGCTGAAAGAGGGTTCTCGATTCGTTTTGATGCGAAGTTGGATATGCGGATGGATCAGAATACAAAACAAACAGCTGCTGAAGTTTTAAATACTTATAGTGAAGAAGATCTGAAACGCATTTTCAGATTGTATGGTGAAGTTGAAAATGCCGGCTATTTGGCTTCTATCATTTTTCATAATAGAAAAGATAAACAGATAGAAACGGTTAATGATCTGAAAACGATGATCGTTAAATGTGTGAAGAGAGGAAGAGAGAATCAATATTATGCACAGGTGTTTCAGGCGTTGCGTATCGAAGTGAACAAAGAGTTGGATGTATTGCAGGATTTATTGATGCAAAGTTTAGAAGTATTGAAGCCGGGTGGCAGGCTGGTTGTGATTTCTTATCATTCATTGGAAGATCGTCTGGTTAAAAACATCATGAGAAGCGGGAAGTTTGAAGGGGATGTCGAAAAAGATTTTTATGGAAATCCTTTAACACCATTCAAACAAATAACAAGAAAACCAATCGTGCCAAGTGAAAAAGAAAATGAGGAAAATAGCAGAGCAAGAAGTGCGAAGTTGAGAATTGCTGAAAAGAAATAGTTAAGGATCTGATCAGAATTGTAAAGAGCAAAAAAGAAAAGAATTAAAAAACAATTGTCTGCAGAAGCCTGCTGATTGTTAATTGAAAAAATGGGAAATAAATTTAAAGAACAAACAAAAGCAGAAGAGCCGATAACCGTAAAGCCTGTAAAGGAAAACAAGGTTGTGCGTTCTGTTGCGAATGTTGTAAGTGGAAGTTTTCTTTCAAAAGAGACGACACTAAAAAATTTACCCTACATTTTTTTCTTGTCATTTCTCGCAGTTTGTTACATCGCAAAGGGATATTACGATGATGATCAAGTAAGAAAGTTGAATCGATTGACAAACGAAAAAAAAGAATTAAAAACGCAATATATAGTTGTGAAAGATTCATTGGTAATTAAAAGTAAACAAACTGAAGTTGCAAAAGCATTGGCTGCACAAGCCACAGGAATAAAGGAGTCGGTGGTGCCTCCTAAGAAAATTGTAGTAGAAATAGTTAAGACAAATCCTAAAATAGATTAAGAACATTGGAAGTTAAAAAAGACATACTGTGGCGTGTATATCTCATATATTTTTTTATATGCCTCTTCGGTGTCGCTATTATTTCCAAAATTTTTATCATCCAGTTTTCTGAAGGTGAAGAGCTAAGAGCTCAGGCGGAGCGATTCTCAACACGCTTTTTTGATATCGAAGCTGTTCGTGGAAACATCTATGACGCAAACGGAAGTTTACTCGCTACTTCATTGCCTTATTTTGAAGTAGGAATGGATGTAAATACAGAAGCGATTTCTGATGAACTTTTTAAAGATAATGTGGATTCGCTTTCTGTTTGTCTTTCAACTTTATTTAAAGATAAATCTTATAAAGATTATCGGAAATTGTTGGTTAAAGCAAGAAGAAGCGGTGACAGATGGGTTGTTCTGCATCGGGATGTGTCCTACACCGATCTGCAGAAAATGAAAAAATTTCCCATTCTTCGCAGAGGTAAGAATCGTGGAGGTTTTGTTTATCTGCAAACGAATAAACGCGAACGCCCCTTTCAGTTTTTAGCAGCACGTACGATTGGAAAAGTAAATGAGAACGGAACAGGAAAATCCTATGGGCTTGAAGTTGCATTTGATAGCGTATTGCAAGGTAAGAGCGGACAACGTTGGATGCAGAAGATCGCAGGAAATGTTTGGCGTCCGATAAATGATGATAATGAAATTGATCCTGAGGATGGTGATGATATTGTTTCTACAATAGATATCAATGTGCAGGATGTTGCTGAAAATTCATTAATGAATTCGCTAAAGAAGCATGGTGCTGATCACGGATGTTTGGTGTTGATGGAAATTAAAACAGGTGAGGTAAAGGCAATTGCAAACCTGAAACGTACGAAAGATTCTACGTATGTGGAAAATTTGAATTACGCAGTTGGTTCTGCCACGGCTCCCGGTTCTACTTTTAAACTTCCTTCATTAGTTGCCGTAATGGAGGATCATAATGTAAGCTTGAATGAAATTGTGGATATCGGAAATGGGGTTTGCTATTACAGCAACGAAAGAGTTGCCGATTCTCATCCTCCTTTAAAAAGTAAAATTACTGTGCAGGAGGTTTTTGAATTGTCTTCCAATGTTGGTGTTACTAAAATTATTTCCCGCTATTATTCAAAAAATCCTCAGCAATATATTGACCGCTTGTATAAGATGAATTTGAATGACCCTTTAAATATTCCAATTCCAGGAGAAGGGAAGCCATATATAAAAGATACAAAAGATAAAACCTGGTCTAAGATTTCTTTGCAATGGATCAGTTATGGTTATGAGACAAGGATCACTCCATTGCAGATTCTAAATTTTTACGCTGCCATTGCAAATGATGGTAAAATGATGCGTCCGATGTTTGTGAAGGAAGTGATGAATCGTGGTAAGTCGGTTAGAGTTTTTAAACCGGAAGTTATTAATCCTGCTATCTGTTCAAAAGCAACTGTTGCAAAAGCAAGAAAAATGATGGAAGGTGTTGTTACGAATGGGACAGCAAAAAGTTTGAGAGCTGCTGATTATCTGATCGCAGGTAAAACGGGAACAGCGCAAATGGGAATTGTAAACGGAAAAATGACCTATCAAGCTTCTTTTGTTGGGTATTTCCCTGCTGATAATCCTAAGTATGCATGCATTGTTGTTGTAAGTGCGCCAAGCGGTGATTCTTATTATGGTGGTTCTGTAGCGGGTCCGGTTTTTAAAGATGTAGCTGATAAAGTGTATTCCACAAGCTTGGAAATCCATAAAGAGATCAATCATACTCAGCCGAAATATGCTCTTACTGCTCCTAAAGTAAAGTGTGGTTATCAGGCAGAAATTGAAAGTGTATTAACTACATTGAAAGTGAAAAACCAAACGAATGATGAAAATTCAGAATGGGTTTCTGCTATGTCGAATGATTCCGTTTCTGTTTCGCTTTCTTCAAAGTTTCCCGAAGAAACATTGAAAAAGGGAATTGTTCCGAATTTATTTGGCATGACCGCTCGGGATGTATTGTATTTATTAGAAAACAATGGAATGCGCGTTCAGCTTATCGGAAGTGGTGCTGTTGCAACACAGTCAATAACTGCAGGGACACCATTTGTAAAAGGATCAAAGATCGTATTGCAGTTGATATAATTATAAGCTCTGCGGTTTATTAAAAAAATTGAAGTATCCATTTAGGGAAGCGTAAAAAAGAAGTATGAAATTATTAAAAGACATATTATACAAAGCGGGAATAGTTGAAGTGGTTGGTTCTACCAATCTCGCAATTACTTCTCTGACCTTTGATTCACGTAATATTGAAAAAGATAGTTTATTTATTGCTGTAAAAGGAACTCAAAGTGATGGACATGTTTATATCAACGATGTTATTGCTAAGG
>JBILYL010000343.1:0-3049 GCA_044377775.1 Bacteroidia bacterium | reverse complement strand
ATTGCTTTTGCTGAGAGACTCTCATCAAGAGCCGAGTTGTTTTAGCGTTCTTTTTTAATTCAGTTTCTTTGAATTAGATGGATAGTATCCAGTAAATGTATTATTTATTAGTAATCGGAATTAAAATTTGATGTTGTTCAAAAAACAAATCACTTGGATAAAACTATTTGAGTCCTTAACTGCTGCGAATAATCAAATTGCTGTTGGTAGCGTTTGCACCATGCAGGTTGGGAAAAAGAAATTATGTATTGCTCATACTACCGAAGGTTTTTTTGCCGTTAATGATAAGTGCCCTCACAATGGCGCCTCATTAGGAAATGGTTTTTGTACTGAACAAGGAACCGTTGTTTGTCCGATGCACCGTTATCATTTCGATCTTAAAACCGGCAGAGCTAAAAGTGGTTTGGGAGATTATGTTCAGCCATATTCTATTGAAATTCGTGAAGATGGTGTTTTTGTCGGATTCCAGGAAACTGTTTGGAATTTGTTTTAATCACTGTATAACTACAAATTATCAGATTTTTTTATTTTGCTTGTATCTTCTTTCCTTCTCTCCGTTATAAGAATAAAGTTCTTAAAAAAAGGAGGTCAAAATGAAATCATTTCGTTCAATCAATTTTCTTTTAATTGTTTTAAGCATTACTGAATTGCCGGTATTTTCAAACTCGGTCTTATCCATCGAGGAGGCGGTAAAAAAAGGATTTGTGAAGTTGACGATAAAAAGTAAAGGAGGATATACGGGGGCTGTTATCGAAATGAATGTTCATAACCTTACGAGTAGAAAATTGGATCTTAAGATCGAAGCCGGCCGGAAATTAGATTCGAAGCACCAGAATGAACAGGATATTCTGGTTACAATGGATCAGGAGTTTTTTGTGAATGTCAATCAGACCAAAACAATTAATGTGTTCGGGATGTGTTGCCAGGCGCATAACAGCGCACCTACAGCTAAGTTTGAATACTCGGTCGGATATTTAGCTGATAGTAACTTAATAAAGCTGGCAAGGTTTATCGATAAAAATAAATATTACACGAGTTATTCTGCTCAGCAATCTGTTTGGGTTGTTTCTGATGATAATTCAATAGGAAGTATTGATGATGAAGACAAAGAAGTTAAAAATAATCTGAGAAACTTTGTTTCAAAACTAACCGGAAAACCAATCCCGTCCTATGAAATTTCCTACAAAAGCGGAAATGACGGAAGTGCTATGGGTAGAGCTGTTACGATCGATGGGGTATTTGATTATTCCCTACCAAATAGTTGCCATGCAACATTTGCAATTTATAACGAAAGGGGAGACGTTGTACAATTGATTTTCGAAAATTTGCAAAGCGATAAAGGCGATTATAAACATTATTACACGTTCAGAACCAAAGATCTTCCTAAAGGAACTTATTATGCAAGAATGAACGCGGATGGGCTACTTCAGAAGCAAACAAAAATAGAGTTTTAAAAAACAAACCTCTCCTTTAAAAAAGGAGAGGTTTGTTTTTTAACTCCCGAAATATTCTTCGAATGAAAATGTGTCTTTTAAACGAACCCCCTTCTCGGTGTGTTGGACGGTACAACATTGATTAAGAGAGTCGTGCTCTAGGAATAAAATATATTCCTCATCTGCCGCCCGCTTCAGAAATTTTTCTTTCTCTGTCATTGTAAGCAAAGGGCGCGTATCGTATCCCATAACATAGGGCAGAGGAATATGTCCCGTAGAAGGCAACAGATCAGCCATGAAAGCAACTGTTTTGTTTTTGTAACTGATCTGTGGGATCATCATTGCATCGGTATGTCCGCGCATATAAGCAAGTGAAATATTTTCACCCAGTTGACGGCTGTTTTCGTCATCAATGAATTTTAGTTGTCCGCTTTCCTGAATAGGGAGAATATTCTCTTTCAGGAAACTCGCTTTCTCCCTGCTATTTGGTTTTGTTGCCCATTCCCAATGTTCAGTATTACTCCAATAGGTTGCGTTTTTGAATGTCGTTTCAAATCCTGTTTTATCTGAGTTCTGTTTTATGCTTCCACCGCAATGATCGAAATGTAAATGTGTTAAAAACATATCTGTTATGTCATCAAAACTAAAGCCCTTTGTTTTTAAAGAGTTTTCGAGTGTGTCGTTGCCGTTTAAGAAATAATGGCTGTAAAATTTTGCATCTTGTTTATTCCCAATACCGTTATCAACCAATATTAAGCGGTTCCCGTCTTCAATCAATAAACAGCGCATGGCCCAGTTACACATATTGTTTTCATCAGCCGGATTTGTTTTGTTCCACATTGTTTTGGGGACAACGCCAAACATCGCACCGCCATCTAATTTGAAGTTTCCTGTATTTATTACGTGTAGTTTCATGTTTTTAAAGTTCTTGTTTTTAAAATTTTTATTAAAAAAAAGATCATTTGATTTTTTTTTAAAAAATCTGCTATATTGCTATTATAATTATTGTGTTAATTATCTCCATATTTAATAGCGCAACCATTGTATTTTAATTCGTTCAATTGTACCTGAACCGAATATTCGTATTGTTTATCAATTGCCCCATTGCATTTTTCTTTTTTTATCGCAACACTTATTTTATTTTCACCGTCAGTAGAATTGTATACTGTAAGTCCATTTTTTATATCAGGTTTTGCATATACAAAGTGCATTGTTTTTTGCTCCATCGGGTTGTAAAAATCTATCAGGTCTTCTTTTTTTGAAATTTGAATCAGCCAGAATGGTTCGATTCCTGTGCACCAATAATCAGAAGCAATGCATGTGTTTTTGTGGCTTTTTTGTTCCATTTTAAAAGTAGAACCCATTCCGAAATTGATCGTAGTCGTATCATAAATGTCGAGTGAGGCATTTATTTCCAAAAAAACAGCCTCATCCGTATAGGCATTTGGTAAAATCTTGTTGTAAGCAGAATCTAATAGATTATTGCTTTTCAATATATATCTTTTACCGTCAGAACAATTAATGAAATTTGAATAATGTGGATAATAAAGCCCTTGAAAAAATTGAATTGCCGTTTTTCTTTCTCTGTCTATTTTAATACTGTCTAATTTCAGTGA
>JBILYL010000357.1:0-2966 GCA_044377775.1 Bacteroidia bacterium | reverse complement strand
CAAGACATAAAAAAAAGCAAGGGAGCGATTAATAATATTGTTTTTCTCATAATGAAAAAATAAAAGTCCCGCAGTTGTATTCAACTGCGGGACTTTATTCTGATTTAGTATTTGTTTTTCCAGTTTTTATATTCTCCGGAATCTATCTGTTTCAATACTGATTTTATTGCACCGGCCCAATAGCTTTTCATCCCAATTCCAGCAGGCTTACCAATCATTCGTTCGCAGATCAATACTTTTTTTGTTGCTATATCGAAGATTGTGACATAAATACTAGCTGTTTGAGCAACTTTGTTGAAATTTTCTATAATGAACGTTAATCCTATTCCTTCCTTTTTTACGATAGCATTGTATCTTTTTACCATCGCATCAATTTCGGATCGTTCGATTTTACCTTCATTATAATCCATGCAGGCATCAGTGTCCATTTTGCTGTTCAATTCAGTAATGGATTTGATGTCATAGATCACATTGTCTTTACGGAATGATTTTTTAAAATCAAAATTTTGCGGTTCGTTCGGGATCAGTGAATTCCATCCCGGAATCCATTTTGTTTTCATGTCAGTGCCTGTCGCAGGAGCTGCACCGCCAATCTGATCGAATCCTCCAACGAATTTTGCTTTTGTAAAGTCTAATCCATACCAGACAATTTCTGTCGCAGCCAAAGCTGATTTTGCATCTTGTGCTTTAATAATCTGATTGCTTATAATGATAAGCAATGGGAAAATAATTTTTTTCATCCTGTAATAAAAAATTCGTTATTCGATAATTACCATTTCAACACGTCTGTTTTTTTGACGGCCAGCTTCAGTTTTGTTGTCTGCAATAGGCTTTTTAGATCCGAACCATTCAGTTTTAAATCGATCAGCAACAATGCCTTTACTTACTAAATAAGCTTGGATTGCTTTTGCACGTTTTTCAGACAATTTCAAGTTCTTCGCTTTGTCACCTTGATTATCAGTATGTCCTGATATTTTTAATCTCCAAGTTGGTTTTATCTTCATCAAAGCAGCCAATTCATCAAGAGAGGTAAGCGATTCAGTTTTGATAACATCTTTTGCTGTTGCAAATTCAAGATTATCAAATGCTTTTTTCAATACTTCAGCTTCTTCCTGATTTAATTTGATTGCTACATCTTTATTGTCTTCCGGTTTCAATTTGCTTGTCTCCGGTTTCAAAATGATGAATCTTAAATAATTATCTTTCTTATCACGGATCGCTTTTTTAGCGATTCCACCAATCATCACTTTTACTTCAGTCAGCACTTCCGTGTTTTCGCCTTCCAAATTAAAGATCACCAGTTCATCAGCAGGTAGTTCATCAAAGCTAAAACTGCCGTCTTTCGATTGAACTGCCGTTCTTAAAGTATTTCCCTGTGAATCGATCAATATTAATTTTACCTCAGGACATCCGTTGTTTGAAACCGGACCTGGTTTGTCAGGACACTCATCTGTTTTGTCCATTACACCATCACCATCTCTGTCAGGACAACCTTTGAATTGTGGCAAACCTGCGTCATCCGGACAATCATCTTCTTTGTCCATTATTTTGTCGCCATCTTTATCCGGACAACCATTGAATTCAGCGAGACCTGCATCATCCGGACAAGCATCTTGTTTGTCAATGATCTTATCTCCATCGCGATCAGGACAACCGGCAAATTCAGGAGTTCCTGGCTCATCAGGACAAGCATCGTCTTTGTCTTGAATATGATCGCCATCACGATCAGGGCAACCAAGGAATTCCCATGTTCCCGGTACTTCTTTACACTTATCTTTTTTATCTGATATTTTATCTTTGTCTTTATCTTTTGTTTTGTTGTACATGATAGGGATTTTCAACATCGCGTACATATCCATTCCGTAAATTTCCTTTCCTGAAACCCAAGGACCTAAGCTGTTTGTTCCCAAAATAATTGGTCCCATCCGCAAAGCGACACCAGCTTTGAAGTTCCCTGTGTTATCGTATGAGAAAGGAACAAATACTCCAAACCATTTGTGATCCCAGCGTGGGGTTAAACTAAAAGTGGTGATTTCGTGAACCTTTTCGTTGTTGTTTTTTTGTAGGGGTGACCAATAAGGAGTAAAGTTGATATAAAAGTCTTTATAGATGTTGTAATCGATCTGAGCGCTGATCGCAAGAGGTAGATTCATTTTAAAATACTGATCTCCATCTTCCATTACAAAGTTAGCTTTCAGCGTACTGTCAAATTGTTCGACACTTCCAGCTTGGTCAAAATCATGTAAATTCCAGTAATCGATATCGGCTGTAAAGTTGTGGCTGTATTGCCCTTTTTTGAATTTCACATACCCGATATCTACAACTGAAACACCGATTCTCAATTTGTATTTGTTCTGATCTTTTCTCCACAGTCCGGTTTCACCGTCCATATCGTATTTGAACTTCTCAAAATCCGGACGCCATTCGTAAACCAATCCTACGTCTAATCCTAAGGAAGCTTTTGCACTTTGTTTAAAAGCAAGATTTTGTTCGTCAGCTTCGAAATTTGTAGAGTGACCATAACTTACTTCGGAGTGAAATAAAGAAAGGGTTGTGTCATCAGTGAAATTATAATCTAGATTTTTTATGTGCATGTATGCAGCCTGGATCCCTTGTAAATATTTTACAGAAAGTCCTGCCTTAAAAAAATGTTTTCCTTCATCTTTAAAAACATGCCCGTATGAAGCAGCATATTCGGCCCAGGTCATTGCCTGAATGCTTAAATTCTGATTGCTTAGTTGAATATTCCACAATGATTGATAATCTAAGTCATTATAGATAAGTGTTGCCAATTCTTTTTCAATTCCATCCACATTGAACAATGTGCGCATTTTTGATTTTACTGCGAATGCATTTTTCTTATTTACAGAAACTAAAAATGAAGGACCATAGATCTGGTTAGAGAAATATACTGATTTATTGACATTATTATCTCTTGTTGTCAGGTAGTTGTCTTGGAATGAGGT
>JBILYL010000165.1:0-6035 GCA_044377775.1 Bacteroidia bacterium | reverse complement strand
GATTGTGCGTAGGTATCTTCGATTACAACAATATCTCTGATGATTGGAATAACCAAAATACTGCCATCGGGTTTCTTCACGGTTAAACGAACCTCGGTACCTTTTTTGCCTCTTACGAGCAGTACCACATCGTCCAATCTCATATCTACAACATCAACGGGCTCTTCAACACCTTGTGCTACTTTCAGAATAAGATCACCCGCTTTTAATTGTCCTTGTTTATATGATGCACTCCCCGGTACAATACTGCTCACTTTTATATAACCATCTTTTTCCTGAAGCTGTGCTCCTATTCCTTCTAATTGTCCGGTCATGCCGATGTCAAAATTGGCTTTGTCCTTGGGAGCAAAAAATTCGGTATGTGGATCATAGATCCCTGCAATGGAGTTAAAATAAATAGCGATACGGTCGTTTCGGTCAAAATCCTTCAGACGTTTAAAATAATCGTCATTACTTTTAAGGATCTTTTTTCGAGCTTCAACTTCAAGCTCTTCCCTGGATTTTAATTTTACAGTATCACTTTTCTCTTTTGCCTTTTCCTGATTATCAATCATTTCAACCATCCGCGAAAGAGTTTGATATTTCAATGATTTTCTCCATTCTTCTTTTAGAGCTTTTTTATCTTTTGCATATTCGATCTTTTCGGCATCGAGTTGAAGTGACTCATCTTTTGTAAAATCGAATGGTTTGGATAAAATATCGGTATAATACTCTTTTGCCTCTGTCACTCTGCTGTTAATGAGATCAAACGATCTGTTGAAAAAAGTAAAGGTTGCTTTATTAATATCATCATCGATCAGCTGATTGAACTTTTTCAACTCATCCACATCCGACTGCACCAAGAATTTTTTGTTGTAGTCCAAGCGCTGCAAATAGAGCTTAAATACCTTTTCAGAAAACGCATCATCGATTGCCTGAGGAGAATAATGTAAACTGTTCAGATTTTGAATTAGGATCTGATCAATTGCTTCCTCTTTTTCAGATTGAACAATATACGTAGCGGAAATTAACGCAATGGCAATTGCCGGAATCAGGAATAATATTTTTTTTGATTTTAACATACTTTTTTCAGATAACGATTTGTACGAATTTAAGGTTTTGTGTTTAGATTGTACGTTTTTTTTGATAAACGATTATTTTAAAGTTGGTTTCTTTCTTAAGATCAAAGAAGTAAAGAAATTCCATAATTTTCAATTCAAATTATGTTCCAAACTCAATTGATTGTTCTTTTGGCTGTTTCAATGTCCCTGTTTTCAAAGCTAAAGTACGATTCTATAACGCTCCGGCCATCTCTTAGTTGCCTGGAATAAATATTATTTAACATTTTATAACAGAATGTTATTTTGCTATACATTTACATCACGAAACCATCACACCAATAATCTAACCAAAAAATTTTCCTAAAAAATGTCAAAACGACTATTAGTGCTCATCGCAGGACTTGTTGCGGCTGCTATGCTTGGCTTAACCGTGTTCAGCAAAATAAAATCATCTTCAGCTGAACAGGCTACCAATCCCGCATTTGGAGCATACATCAACGCATACACATCAGGAATTATTTCTAAAGAGTCCACAATCAGGATCTTACTGACCAACGAGATAGAAACACCTATTGAAATTGGTAAAGCGATTGATAAAAAGCTGTTTGACTTTTCTCCTTCTATCAAAGGAACTGCTGTTTGGTTAGACAGCAGAACGATTGAGTTTCGACCTGAACAACCCTTACCTTCAGAAACGCATTATGAAGCGAAATTTTTTCTTTCAAACATTTTAGAGGTTCCATCTGATTTTGAAACCTTCGAATTCGACTTTCAAACCATGCAGCAATCCTACGAAGTGTTTGTTGACAGAATGACAACCACCGATAAAAAAACATTGCGCACACAACGTTTAGAGGGTACGCTTTCAACTGCTGATGTTACAAACCCTCAGGCAATAGAAAAAACAATTACCGTTTCTCAAAATGGAAAAAACCTTGCAATCACCTGGATCCATGAAGGAAGCAGAACAATTTCCCGCTTTACCGTTGAAGGGATTCAACGCAGCGAAAAAGCAGGAACAGTAGAATTAACATGGGAAGGCGAAGCTTTGGGTGTCGACCTGAAAGGAAAAAAAGTAATTGATATTCCTGCACTCGGTGATTTCAAAGTGGTGGACGTTAAAGTAATTCAAAGTCCCGAGCAATATGCTGTGCTTCAATTTTCGGATCCGATCTCCGAAACACAAACACTCGATGGGCTTGTTACATTATCCGGTGGATCTGCATTAAAATACATCATTGAAGACAATGAGATCCGTATATATCCGCAAACACGACAGTCGGGACCGCGCACCATTGCGGCCGAACTGGGAGTGGAAAATATTTTAGGAATGCCATTGAAAGAGCGCTATGTCATGGAAGTGATGTTTGAAGAAATCAAACCGAGTGTTGAACTGATCGGCAAAGGCGTGATCCTTCCTAATTCTAATGGCTTGATCTTTCCTTTCAAAGCAGTAAGTTTAAAGGCCGTTGATGTAAAGATCTTAAAGATCTACGAAAAAAATATCCCTCAGTTCTTGCAGGTAAATAATTTAGAAGGTAACCGTGAACTAAGACGTGTTGGGAAAGTGGTTCTTAAGAAAACAATTCAGCTGACGCAAAAAAGTGCAATGGATCTGGGCAAATGGAACAATTATTCGTTCGACCTTGCTCAATTGATAAAAGCGGAACCGGGTGCGATCTACAAAGTTATCATCTCATTCAAAAAAGAATATTCTACTTATAAATGTGACAGCGCTGAACCGGATGCATCTGAAGGCATGCAGGAAGTAAATGATGGAACAGATGAAGATGATGAACACGAATGGGATTATTATGGCGATTACTACTATGATGATTATGAATATTACGACTATGATTATGACGATCGTGATAATCCTTGCAAAGGTTCCTATTACAGAAGAAAAGAAGTAAGTAGAAATATTCTGGCATCGGATTTAGGTCTGATAGCAAAACGCGGTACCGATGGTTCAATGCATTTTGTTGTTACCAATTTAGTAACTACAAAACCAATTCCGAATGCAATAGTTGAATTATTGGATTATCAGTTACAGGTTTTAAAAACACTTAAAACAAATTCGGAGGGAATGTGTGAAGCCACCTTCAAAAGAAAACCATTCTTAATGCTGGTAAAAAGCGGTGCACAACGCGGCTATTTAAAATTAGATGATGGTTCTTCTTTATCATTAAGCGCGTTTGATGTTTCCGGTGAAGAAGTTCAAAAAGGATTAAAAGGATTTATTTACGGTGAACGCGGAGTTTGGCGTCCCGGTGATACATTGTTTTTATCTTTCATTTTAGAAGACAAACAAAATACACTTCCTAAAAATCATCCTGTTCAGTTTGAACTGCTAAATCCGCAAGGACAAGTTTTCAGAAAAATGATCAAGACAAACGGATTGAATGGATTCTATGACTTTACAACTACCACAGAAAAAAACTCTCCGACTGGAAACTGGACTGCAAGGATAAAAGTGGGTGGCGCATGGTTCACAAAAAACATCAAGATCGAAACGATCATGCCAAATCGATTAAAAATTAAATTAACCTTCCCGGGCGATCAACTTTCTGTTGCCCACAAAGAAGACAATGGAACGCTCGAAGTAAAATGGCTGATGGGCGCAATTGCAAAAGATCTCAATGCCAAAGTTGAAGTTACATTAACAGAAACAAACACCACCTTTAAAAAATACGAGGATTATAATTTTGATGATGCGGCAAGAAATTTCACATCCGAAGCTCAAACAATTTTTGATGGAAATACGGATGTGAACGGCAAGGCAATTGTTAAACCAAGCTTAACAGTGAACGATGCGGCACCTGGTATGCTGAGAGCAAATTTCAAAGTACGCGTTTTCGAAAAAGGCGGTGCATTTAGTGTCGATCAATTTTCTTTGCCCTACTCTCCTTATGAAACATATGTTGGTATGAAAGTACCTGAAGGAAATAAATTTTCCGGAATGTTAGTGACTGACACCAATCACATTGTGAAAATTGTAACGCTGAACAGCGATGGCAAACCAGTATCAAAAAGCAAACTGAAAGTACAAGTGTATAAAGTCGGATGGAGATGGTGGTGGGATTCTTATGATGGGGATCTTGCAAACTATGTTGGAAACGAATACAAACAACCTATTCAGGATCAGGTGATCTCAACCGTTAATGGGAAAGGACAATTTACGTTGCGTATCAACCGCCCGGATTGGGGACGCTTTTATGTTTGCGTAACCGATGAAGAAAGCGGTCACAGAACCGGACAAACAGTTTACATCGACTGGCCGGCTTGGATCGGAGAATCTCCGAAAGGAAATGAAGGCGCAACTTTACTTTCATTCAGCACAGATAAAAAACAATACAATGTAAATGAAGATGTGAAATTAACAATTCCTTCCAGTGGTGAAGGCCGCGCATTAATAAGTGTTGAAAGTGGTTCGAAAGTAATCAAAGCATTTTGGGCGGAAACAAAAAAGGGTGAAACAAATTTCATGTTTAAAGTAACTCCCGACATGACCCCGAATGTATACGTGAACGTAACGCTGATTCAGCCACATGCTCAAACGATCAACGATCTGCCGATCCGATTGTATGGTGTTGTTCCAATATCAGTGGAAGATCCTTCCACACATTTAACACCAATAATAAAAACTCCAGAAGTTTGGAAACCAGAAAAAAAATCCGCGGTTACCGTTTCAGAAAAAGATGGTAAAGAAATGACCTACACAATTGCCATTGTGGATGAAGGATTGTTAGATCTTACCCGCTTTAAAACACCTGATCCATGGAGCGCGTTTTATGCACATGAAGCATTGGGCGTAAAAACCTGGGATCTTTTCGACTTAGTGATGGGTGCATACGGAGCTGAACTCTCGCGCATCTTAGCGATCGGTGGTGATGGCGACATCAACAACAAAGGTGGTAATAAAGCAAACCGCTTTAAACCGATGGTAAAATTTATGGGTCCGTTTTTCCTTAAAAAGGGACAGACCGTAATACATGAATTTATGATGCCGCAATATGTAGGATCGGTAAGAACTATGGTTATTGCAGGTTACAAAGGCGCATATGGTTCTGCAGACAAAACAACACCTGTTCGTGATCCCCTAATGATACTCGGAACTTTACCACGTGTGGTCGGTCCGGGCGAAGAAGTGGATCTTCCTGTTTCCGTTTTTGCAATGGAGAAAAAAGTGAAGAATGTAAAAGTAGAAATACAAACCAACAATATGTTTACAGCAGTTGATGGGAAATCTAAATCAATTACGTTTGCGGAAATTGGTGACGAAGTTGTAAACTTTAAATTAAAAGTAAATGCAATACTTGGTATCGGCAAAGTAAAGATTATCGCCACCAGCGGTTCGGAGAAAGCGGTTTACGAAATAGAGATCGATGTCCGGAATCCGAATCCGAAAGTAGTGAACGTGATCGAAACAATTGTTGAAGCAGGTAAAACATGGGACAGTCCGTTTACCCCGGCCGGCATGAGTGGCACGAACAAAGGAATACTTGAATTATCCAGCATCCCTCCTATTAATTTAGGTGAACGTCTGAAATATTTAATTGAATATCCGCATGGATGCATTGAACAAACAACTTCATCTGTTTTCCCTCAATTGTTTTTATCAGACATTATGGAACTGAACAGCGATTTCAAAATTGCGATCGATAAAAACATCAAAGCGGGTATCGAACGCTTGAAATTATTCCAGACTGCAAGTGGCGGAATGAGCTATTGGGCCGGACAATACGATGCTGATTATTGGGGAACGAGTTATGCCGGACACTTTCTGCTGGAAGCAGAAGCAAAAGGATATGCATTGCCTGTTGGATTGATCGATAATTGGAAACGTTACCAACGCAACCAGGCAAACTCCTGGGCTCCTCGTTCAACAAATCACGGTTACTATTCTTACAACTACGACCTTGATCAGGCATACCGCTTGTATACACTCGCTCTTGCCAAATCACCTGAGCTGGGTGCAATGAACAGACTGAAAGA
>JBILYL010000164.1:0-6041 GCA_044377775.1 Bacteroidia bacterium | reverse complement strand
ATTATTGAATTCGGCAATTCTAAATTGGAAATTTTATTTACACCCGGACATTCACCGGGAAGCATCACTTTTTACAATCGCGAAGAAAAATTTATGATCGCAGGAGATGTTTTGTTCAGTGGAAGTATCGGACGAACAGACCTTCCGGGTGGCAATCACGAAACGCTGATCAACAACATTAAAACAAAATTATTTCCATTAGGAGATGATTTTAAAGTCTATAGCGGACACGGACAACCAACAACGATTGGGTTTGAGAAGAAAAACAACCCGTTCTTGACATAATTTTCAGCCCTGACTGCACAATCCCGATTGCTATCGGGATTCACAGATAAAAAACTTAGCTCATTTGCGACTTAGCGGCAAAAACATCATGAAGCTTAAACCAGGAAAATACAAACATTATAAAGGAAAAGAATACGAAGTGATCGGAATTGCCCGTCACAGCGAAACGCTGGAAGAACTGGTCGTTTATAAAGCCTTGTATCAAAAAGAAGGTGAAAATCTTTGGGTACGCCCTCTGAAAATGTTTTTGGAAGAAGTAGAAATAGAAGGAAAAAAAACGCCCAGGTTTGAGTTCCTGGGCGAAGACTAATTTTATTTTAGAGCGTCATTGCGAGAAATATTTTCCCAAAAAAATGCGGTCCGCTCCCCATTCGAGAAGTGTTTGATCGTTATGTCACTTCGAGTTCGACCAAAGGGAGAGTATCGAGAAGTGTTTGCAACTTATTAAACCATCACCATGAAAACAATGTATGTTTATATCTTAGAGTGTTCTGACAAAACATATTATATAGGTGTAACAAACAATCTTGAGCAACGACTTGAACAACATAATAGTGGTATAAATCAAGAATCCTATACATGCTCAAGAAGACCGGTTGAATTGAAATTTTATGAATTATTTAATGATCCTATTAGCGCCATCGCGTTCGAAAAAAAAATTAAAAAGTGGAGCAGAGCAAAAAAAGAAGCATTAATAAATAATAAGTTTGATTTGCTGCCCGAACTTTCAATAAAGAAATTCAAATAATATTAGTGTTTGTGGTTCTAACTGTTCTCGATACGTTCCTGCGGAACACTCGAACTGACAAAACGATAAGAGGAACACTCGAACTGAAATGTCACTTCGAGTTCGACCAAAGGGAGAGTATCGAGAAGTGTTTGCAACTCATTAAACCATCACCACGATGTTGAAAAGTACTTATTTAATCATATCAAACCCACAATAAGGAACCAACACTTTCGGAATTTTAATTCCTTCAGCTGTTTGATTGTTTTCTAACATGGTTGCAACAATACGTGGTAATGCCAATGCACTTCCGTTCAATGTATGCGCCAAAACCGGCTTCGCATCTCCGTCCTTAAAACGCAATTTCAATCTATTACTTTGGAAGGTTTCGAAATTTGAAACAGAACTTACTTCCAACCATTTTTGTTGCGCTGTAGAATAGGTTTCGAAATCGTATGTTAATGCAGAAGCAAAACTCATATCACCTCCGCACAGTTTCAATATTCTGAAAGGCAATTCCAATTCACGCAATAATCCTGCAACATAATTACGCATATCTTCCAATGTTTCATACGATTTATCAGGATGAGCAATCTGTACAATTTCTACTTTATCGAATTGATGCAAGCGATTCAAGCCGCGCACATGCGCTCCGTAACTTCCTGCTTCTCTTCTGAAACAAGGTGTGTAGCCGCAATTTTTAATTGGCAATTGCTCTGCTTTCAAAATTACATCACGGTAAATATTTGTGATAGGAACTTCTGCTGTTGGGATGAGATACAAATTATCAATGGTTGAATGATACATTTGTCCTTCTTTATCCGGAAGTTGTCCTGTTGCATAACCGGATGCTTCATTCACTAAAATGGGCGGTTGAATTTCTAAATAGCCGGCAGCAGTTGCTCTGTCCAAAAAGAAATTGATCAATGCTCTTTGCAAACGTGCTCCTTTGCCTTTGTATACCGGAAATCCGGCACCAGTTAACTTTACACCTAATTCAAAATCGATCAGATCATATTGTGTCGTTAATTCCCAATGAGGTTTTGCGCCATCATATAATTTTGGAATTTCGCCTTCCTGAAATACGTTCTCATTATCCTCAGGAGTTTTTCCTTTAGGAACTTTTATGCTTGGAGTATTCGGAACCTGCACTAATTGATCGTGCTGCTCCTTTTCTATTGAGGCTAATTGCTCCTCTAATTTTTTTGAACTTTCTTTTAAAGAAGCACTCTTTGTTTTCAGCTCATCGCCTTCCGCTTTCTTCCCTTGCTTATACAAATCACCCACTTGTTTAGCGAGCACGTTTGCTTCATTCAGAATCGCATCCAAATCGTTTTGGATTTTTTTGCGTTGCACATCCATCTCCAGAACATTTTCAAGAATGGCTTTCGCATCAAAATTTTTAATGGCTAAACGGGCAATTGCTTCGTCTTTATTTTCGCGGATATAATTAAGTTGTAACATAGATAGATATGGGATACTAAATATTAGATTTAATTTTAATAAAGATTAAGATTTTATTCATCATTATTATTCGCATTGATAAATTTCACAGCTCAAATTTCTTCTCTCAACACAAAAATAAAAATCTCCTAAACTTCATATGAAGCCCAGGAGATTTTTATAAATTATAGAATAACCTTATGCTTCTGTAGAAAAAGGAACAACCGAAACAAACGATTTATCATCGCGTTTCTTTTTAAATTGTACTGTTCCGTCTACTAGAGCGAATAAAGTATGGTCTTTACCAATACCCACGTTTTCACCTGGATTGTGTTTAGTACCTCTTTGGCGAACAATAATGTTACCGGAGATAGCTAATTGACCACCATAAATTTTAACGCCTAGGCGTTTGCTATGTGACTCACGACCGTTCTTAGAACTACCCGCACCTTTTTTATGTGCCATTTTTTTTTATATTATAAGTTAAAACTTAAAAGTTAAAAGGTTTTGAGGCAATCTAACTTTTTCTTATTGGTCTGTTATTATTTAGCTGCTTTTTTTGCTGCCTTTTTAGGAGCTGCTGCTTTTTTAGGAGCTGCTTCCTTTTTTACGTCTGCTTTTTTTGGAGCTGCTTTTTTTGTTGCTTTTGCTTCTACTTCAACAGCTTCAGCTTTAGGCGCTTTTTTCACAATCGCGATCTCATCTTTCAATGTCTCACCTTTTGCTAAGATACCTTGAACAAGGATCTGAGTTAATTGCTGACGGTGACCATTTGATTTTTGGTAACCTTTTCTGCGTTTCTTTTTAAATACGATGACCTTGTCACCTTTAAGATGGGAAAGTACTGTTGCAGCTACTTTTGCACCATCAATTGAAGGAGTTCCTATTTGAACTTTTCCGCCATTGTCAACCAACAAAACTTTGTCGAATTCAACTTTAGCCCCTTCGTTAGCATCTAGGCGGTGAACATAGACTTTAACTCCACGTTCAACCTTAAATTGTTGCCCGGCTATTTCTACGATTGCATACATTTTTTAGGGTTTTATTTGTTAATAATATCCAAGCAATTATTTTCTTGGGGGCACGAAATTAAGAATTTATTTGATTGTGGCAAAGTTTTCAACAAAAAAAGTGCTTAAAAACAGTTGAAATGTAAATTGCCGTCCCGAATGACCATATTAGGAGAAATGCTAAACGATTCTAAATCAAACTGTTACAACATAAAATCCAATGATTACGACATTATGCATTCAGCTTTTTATTCACCAAATAAACGCCCAACAAAATCAATATAATCCAAAGAAAATGAAGGACTTGTACATCCTCTCCGTCCAAAATACCCCAAACCAAAGCTACAATCGGAATCAGATAGGTGACAGACGAAGCGAAAAGGGCATTTGTATTGCGAATCAATACATTAAAGACCATCACCGACAGAGCCGTTCCGAATACTGCAAGAATAACAATATAGCCCAGACTGCTATAAGCTTGAGCGTTCGCACTCAGTTTAACGGTAAAATCTGTAAATCCGAACAAATAAACTCCTGCTAAGGGACCAATAAACATCATCGCCCAAACTGTAGATGTGACAGAATTTACTTCGTTCAATTCCTTTTTAATGATATTTACACTTACTGCGTAACAGATTGTAGCAAGCACAACATACAAACCAAAAAGAAGGTTGTTATTCATATCCTCCGACTTACCGACAGTCAACAAGCCGATCGCACCAAAAAAACCAATAAGGATCCCTATCACATTTATGAGGCGGGTTTTGATCTTAAATAATAATACGCCTAACAGTAAAGTAAACAAGGGCGTCAATGAATTCAACATACCAGTAAGTGAGCTACTGATACCGGTTTCGGCTTTGGTAAATAAAAATGCAGGAATAAAATTACCGATCAATCCCATTCCTAAAAAACCTTTCCAGTGTTTCAGCAATGGCTTTTTAACATGCTTAAAGATGAGTGGGCTCAAAAACACAAAAGCAATGAAGATCCTTAGCGCTGCCACTTCGTCACTTGAATAAACATCCATGCCGCGTTTCATCAGAATGAATGAACTTCCCCAGGTTAATGCCAAGGCAATTAATATGACCCAATTGATAATCTTTGTGTTCACGTGTATAATTTTAAGCGGCAAAGATATGATTAGTATCAAGAAACCTTATATCATAAACAACAATTAAAATGTAATTTTGAATTAAACAATTACCAAACTGATGGCAATCGAAAAAATAAACATACAAATTAACGGAATGACATGCGGACATTGTCAGAAATTGGTGCTAAAAATCATTTCTGATTCAGAGGGAGTGTTATCTGCTGATGTTGATCTGGCGAAGGGAATAGCGACAATAACAATTGACAACACAAAAACAGCTAAAGAAAAACTTGTGAAAGCAATTAATGAAAGTGAAATCTATTCCGCAAAGTAAAGCATTGGAACCAATGTAATTCACTTACAGGCCTTTCAACTTTTCAGTTGCACGTTTAGAATAAAATCCTTTCCCGGCTGCGATCTCTGTAAATAATTCTTTCGCTTTCACTTTTTCTCCGGTCTTCAAATGCGACATCGCTAAATTCCATTTTGCTTCGGGATGAAAAACGTTATTCTGATCGCCTAAAATTGCTTCCAGATTTTTTATCGTCCGATCGTATTTTCCAATTTGATAATAAGAAACAGCACTATAGAATAATGAATTAACATCCTGCGGATTATTTTCCAGCAACAACTCAAACTCAACGAGTGCTTTATTATATTTCCCTTTACTGAAATATGTCAATGCCGATTTTAATACTTTATCAGCAGCAATAATTTCTTCAAAATCTTTTTCCGGAATATTAGTGACACTCTCTTTATTCTCTTTGTAAGAAGGTGTATGCCCTTTAATTTCAAACGAACGTATACCGGAATTAAAATAAAAGAAATTATAATTGGTCACTTTCAAATCGTAAATATAAATTACATCCGCGTTAAAATAAGGCTCCACATTTACATCGTTTATTTTATCGGCAACCGGTGAAAGATCCGGTGTAATACTTTTTATCGGTTCCATAGGAACAATAATTTTATCAACTATTTTTTTATCCTCAACCGCTTCATGAACTTCCCGTGTATTTTCCGGCTGTACGTTTATTTCAGCAGGTGTATAAACCTGTTCTGTTTTTGGAAATTCCGCTACAACTTGCTTGACATGTTCGGATCTTACAATTCCAGTCCGCTTCTCAGAAAATGAATCAGCAAAATAATAAAATCCAAAAACAGAGGCAAGGGAAAAAACAGCTAAAAAAACTTGTGGCAAGGTTAACGGACTCGCATGCACTACTTTTGTGTTCAGATCGATCTGATGACAGATGGCGTCAACATCAGACAACGTGAAAGGGATTGCAGCAAATCCGTTAACCGCACAAGTGCACAATTCACATGTAGAAATGTGCTGATATAATTGAGCCCGTTCTTCCTTTTCGTTTCTGTTAAGTGAATACGATTGAAGTTGCTCATACGTTAAACAGTTCATATTTGTGGTTGTATTCATGGGGACGGTTATTTTAAACTAGTGATAATCATTTTTAAATTCCGT
>JBILYL010000163.1:0-6053 GCA_044377775.1 Bacteroidia bacterium | reverse complement strand
TCATCATCCGGATTATATTCCCAATGGTGTTTACAATTCAATTTAATGTGATTTTTTTTTATTATTGTTTTAGCTTCATAGCGGTCAACAATTTCTTTTGAAAATAAGTACAATTCTAAACTTATCATATCTTATAAATTAAATATTATTTGCAAGTTTTAGTAATTAAAAAAATCTTTTATGGTACAAAAATATAAACAGAACTTTTTTGGGATAGTGACAAAAATCATTTGTATATCTAAAAATAAATGCTATAGGAAATAATTTCGGGATGTAAAATATCTTCTAAAACAGCTACCTCATATCGAAAGAATAAGAATTCAACATTAATTTTTATTTTAAAAAGTTCGACAAAGCTGCCGAATGCATTGAGGAATTGATGGAACACTAATTGGTTGACAGCGGTATTTTTGTACGTTCGAAATATATTTATTATCAATCCGCATTATTGTTTGCGGAAAGAAAATACAAACTTGTACTAAGCTTATTAAACAAATCACTTGAAATAGAAAAAGACAAAACCCGATGGAATATTTCTTTAAGGAGAATGAACATAACACTTCAGTCCTGAATTAGTTCCATTCCATGAATGGCTAAACAGCAGATAGTATCCTTTTCTTATTATGAAAATCTGAATATTGTACTCGACTTTACCATTATTGCTCGCTTTCTCTTCGTTTTACTAGGATATAGTGATCACTTTCTAGCGGCAAAAAGCCGTAATCATAGCAACAATAATACTCATCGCCCTTTCGTGTTCGAAACACATTTGTGTAATAGTGGAAATTAAATCCTTTTTGCAACAGTTTAGTTTTGCTAGTTTTTGCAGATTGTGCGGGGATTAATTCTTCTAAAATTTTACGATTTCTACTTAACATTGTATTCACATTCCTGATATAGCTGCTATTCATACTATTCGCCTTGTTATTAAAACTATTCCGACAAATATCTGAGCAAAATTTTTTATCGATTCTCCCAATTATGATCTCATCACATTCTAAACATTTTTTACTCATTCTTTATTTTCTATTATATTAGCGTTCTTTCATAGATCAATAGCATTGTGGAGGGATCTATATCTTCAGATTGAATCCTACGGATTTAAATAAATTACCGTTACAAATATTACAAACAAAAATGAGTTGAAAATGGACAAACAGTAGAGCCATATAACAAACAAAAAAACATGCTATCATTAGCTTTACCCCCTCAAAATGCTATTTTTTTTTGCACGGAGGAGGTTAAAAATAATGAAGTCTTCTTTTTAGAAAACGCACCAAAACATCGGTAGTAAGTACAAAAAAAACTTCGTTCTATGATATTCATAAAACAAAAAACTCAGCTTTCGCTGAAATTTTTAAAGGGTGGGGAATGAGGCCCCCTTCGACTTCATTTTATTACGCTCTGGGCAGGCTTCTCGCACGATGATTCGTTTTAAACGAAAAAAGCTTTGCATTTATGCAAAGCTTTTTCTTAAGGGTGGCCAATGGGGCTCGAACCCACGACCCTCGGTACCACAAACCGATATTCTAACCAACTGAACTATGGCCACCATATTATTTTGAGGGTGCAAAGATAGAATTTTTTATAATTACACGAAATATTAAATAATAATTTTGCCCATTTTTACCAATACAGCCAGCATTTTATTAGTAATTTCGTAGTTAAATGGACGAAAAGACTCAAAATACAACCCTTCATATCGAAGGAATGGATTGTGCAAACTGTGCCACAGGCATCACAAAAAGTCTTAAAAAAAGTGGAATGGAGAATGTCCATGTTGATTTTGCCACCGGTGAAGCTGTTTTCTATACAAAAGATAAATCGACTCTCCATTCTGCAATTAAGAATGTGCAAAGTCTAGGTTACAAAGTAATTGACAGTCAGGTTAAAGAGGCCAATGAAGGCAAACTTTCCACCATCGAAAAACGCTTTTATAGTAGCTTACCTTTTACCATCGTACTGTTTTTCAGCCACATGGTGCTTAGCCACGATTTTTTTCTTAACAAACCCCTAAGCCAATTACTACTTTGTCTCCCCGTTTTCATCATCGGAATCATGCAATTCGGTAAAAGTGCACTCGGCTCGGTAAGAATCGGGGTGCCCAATATGGATGTACTGATTTTTATTGGTTCTGCTTCGGCATTTATATACAGCCTTGCAGGAATGTATCTTTATACAGTTCACGAAGCGCACAATTATCTTTTCTTTGAAACCACAGCAACTATTATCACGCTTGTGTTATTGGGAAATGTACTGGAACACCGTTCGGTTAAACAAACAACAACTGCCATAAAAGATCTTTCCGCTTTAAGCGTGAGTACTGCAAAAATAGTGGGACTCCAGTTTGGAAAGGAAGTTATTACGGAGATCAGTTATAAGGATATTCCTGTAGGAGCCATTTTACAGGTTAACTCGGGTGATAAGGTTCCTGTTGACGGAGAACTTTATGCTGGCGAAGCGAGTATTGATGAGTCAATGCTAACCGGAGAAAGTATTCCTGTTGAAAAAACGGTGAAGGACAAAGTTATCGGAGGAACGATTGTTCTGAGCGGCAACTTCAGGATGCGTGCAGAAAAGGTTGGGAATGAAACAACGCTTTCTAAAATCATTGACCTGGTAAAAAAGGCGCAACAGGCAAAACCAAACATTCAAAAACTAGGCGATAAGATCAGTGCGATATTTGTACCCGTAGTTTTGGGTATTTCAATCCTCACATTTTGTTTTGCTGTTTTTGCTTTTCATTTAACGATACAGGATGCACTCATGCGTAGCATTGCAATTTTAGTGATCTCTTGTCCTTGCGCCATGGGACTAGCTACACCAACAGCTGTGATGGTTGGGATTGGCAGAGCAGCGAAGAAAGGCATACTTATAAAAGGTGGAAATACTTTAGAGGCTTTTGCCAACATTAAAAACATTGTTTTTGATAAAACAGGTACACTGACCACCGGAGAATTTCTGATCAAAAAAATTGAATGTAACGTTGATATCGAGCAAGAAGTAAAAGAAATATTACTCAAACTTGAACAGCATTCCTCCCACCCTATTGCCCAATCTATTGTAAAAGGATTGGCCGGAACACCTGCTACAAAAACATTTTCAAACATTTTTGAAGAAAAAGGATTAAGCATTTCGGCAAAGGATCAGGAACAAAATCAATACAAAGTAGGATCCTTTAAAATAGCAAAACACCTTACCACGGACGATAAACACAATGTCTATGTTTTAAAAAACGATCAATTAATTGCAACCGTTGATTTGAAGGATGAATTAAAATTAAATGTTAAAGAAAGCATTTCTTTCCTTCAGTCATCTGGTATTAATACTATACTATTGAGTGGCGATAGTAAATCCAAATGTGATGAGATCGCAGAAAAAACAGGAATTAAAAACAGTTATAGTGAACAATCGCCTGCACAAAAATTAGAGATCATTGAAAAATTAAATGCATCCGCACCGACAGCAATGGTGGGTGATGGAATAAATGACGCACCTGCGTTAGCAAAAGCTGCTGTCGGGATTTCATTGAGCAACGCTACACAAGTAGCGATCCAGTCGGCACAAATAATTTTACTCAAGAGCAATGATCTGTCATCACTTGCCGAAGCGCATTTAATTAGTAAACATACATTGATCACTATTAAACAAAATTTATTCTGGGCCTTCTTTTACAATGTAATTGCTATTCCAATTGCTGCTGCCGGATTATTAAATCCGATGATCGGAGCATTAGCAATGGCACTTTCGGATGTAATTGTGATTGGCAATTCGATAAGATTAAAGACAAAAAAACTGAAGTGATCCATTGCATACGATACATATAAATGAATTTATTTTATCATCTCTCAGAGAAAACCGATAATAAAATTGGTAAATAAAAATGTAAGATCTTCTCGCAAAAATATGGCGATCTGATAAATAGTATGACGAACAAAAAATTAAATATTCTTTTTTTATCCAGTTGGTATCCCAACAGAGTTTTGCCAACGCTGGGAAATTTTGTTCAAAAACATGCCGAAGCAGTTGCAATGCTTTGCGATGTTACTGCATTGTTTGTTTGTTCGGATGCAAACAATAAAGAAAAATATGAAATCGTTGAAACGTTTGTGAATAAAGTGCATACGATCAACGTGTATTATAAAAAAGTAGAACACGGCATTCCGGTTCTTGCACAAATCCAAAAAGCAAATCGTTACCTAAGAGCACATTTCATCGGATTAAAACTCGTAAATCAAAAAACAGGCTCGATCGATCTCGTGCATCACAATATCTTATATCCCGCAGGAATTATTGCCTGGTATTTAAAAAAGGTGAAGGGAATCCCCTATATCATTACTGAAAATTGGACAGGATATTTACCATCCAAAAACACCCATCAAAGCTGGCTGCAAAGGACACTTTCTAAACGGATTGCAAAAAATGCAGCTTGCATCACACCTGTTTCACGTGATCTGAAAGAGGCAATGATCGGCCATGGTTTTGATACTGCTTACGAGATCATTTATAATGTAACCGATACAGAATTATTTTATCCAAAGAAGGACAAAATAAAAAGTGACAAAATAAAAATTGTCCACATATCAACATTGGACGATGCGCATAAAAACATTTCGGGAATGTTACGTGTAACCGAAAAACTTTCTAAAATAAGAAACGATTTTGAAATTTGGTTCATTGGCGATGGCGATACAGCACCTCATATTAAAACGGCTAAAGATTTGAATATCTATAAAACCTTTTCTTTTTTTGATGGAACTAAAACAACATCCGAAGTTGCTGAAATTATGCGTAAGTCGGATTGCTTTTTACTGTTTTCCAATTATGAAAACCTACCTTGCGTAATGGTAGAAGCATTGGCAAGCGGTATTCCAATTGTATCTTCCACAGCGGGAGGAATCCCTGAACACATCACTCCAAACTTAGGATTACTAGTAAAGCCTTTAGACGAAACCGCTTTATTGAATGCATTAAACAAAGCCATCGATAATATTAAGGCTGGAAAATACAATTCAGAGGAATTGAGTAACTATGCAATTAATAATTTTAGTTACGAAAAAGTGGGAGAAAAATTTGTTAATTTGTATAACAAAATTCTAGGATAAAAAAACATCATTAGCCCTTCATTTCGAGGAACGAAGCAAACTCTTAAATGAGTATTACGAAGAGATTGCTTCGTTGATCGATATGACGATAATAAAAAAACTAGCATGAACAAGTTATCTAAACTTTTTAAAGCAATATCATTAATACTAAAACAACCTGCTTTGCTAAACAAAGTGCTGGACGATGATAACGTAAATAAATCCGAAGTTATAAAAAAGTACAAGCTTACAAATGGTTTAAAAACAATTGAGATCACCGACCTGCTTCCAGGCTTCAACATTACAGTTGAGCCTTATGCAGCTTTGGATGGAGGTTCAACCCCTATCGATCTGGCATTATTAAAAGGATTGGCTGCATCAAAACCGGATTGCGACTATTTCGAAATTGGGACCTGGCGGGGTGAAAGTGTAGCAAATGTTGCAAGTGTAGCTAAAAAATGTGTAACACTCAATCTCCCTGATGAAACGATGTTATCGATGGGAATGGATAAAAAATATGTGGACTTGCACCGTCATTTTTCGAAAGATATATCTAATATAATTCACTTACAAGGTAATTCACTTTCTTTTGATTATCCATCACTGAATCAAAAATTCGATCTGATCTTTATCGATGGAGATCACCATTATGAAAGCGTCAAAAGCGATACAATAAATGCGTTCAAACTTTTAAATGATGAACACTCTATTATCGTTTGGCACGACTATGGGAATAATCCGGGAGATATACGTTGGGATGTTTTCAGAGGAATATTAGATGGAAGTCCTTCAGATAAAATTCCAAATCTTTATCGTGTTTCCAATACCTTATGTGCCATTTACACGCAGCAGAAATTAACATCGGAATACCCGCTCTATAACAGCATCCCCAAAAAGCATTTTTCAATCAACGTAAAGGCTGTAAAGACGGGCAAATAAAGCTGATTATATCACTTATCAACATTTCAA
>JBILYL010000021.1:0-18236 GCA_044377775.1 Bacteroidia bacterium | reverse complement strand
ACGAACAATACTATAGCTGATCTGGTTTTCATTTTTAATTTTTTTTTGTTTCGTCTGAAATAAACAATTATTAAGCCATTTTTAGCTTAAAATGGAATGTTCGCACATTTAAGTTTTGCTATGCCACAAAAATATAGTTTTTTTGCATTGATAAACAAACGATCTATGAAAATTACGCTTATTCTTAATGGCAAAACAGAGGAAGATTATCTTTTAACAGGTATTTCAGCCTATGAGAAAAGGTTAAAACATTACATTCCGTTTGAAACCATTGTAATTCCCGCCTTAAAAAACACAAAGGCATTGAGTATTGAACAGCAAAAAGACAAGGAAGGGGAATTGCTTTTTAAGGAGATTCAAAGCACAGACCGGCTGATTTTACTGGATGAAGGCGGGAAAGAGTATAATTCTGTTGACTTTTCAGGTTTTCTTCAGCAGCAAATGAACACCGGAATCAAGAACTTAGTTTTTCTTGTGGGAGGTCCTTACGGGTTTTCTGATGAAGTGTACAAAAGGGCCAACGGGAAAATATCCTTGTCCAGAATGACCTTTTCACATCAGATGGTCCGATTGTTTTTTGTTGAACAAATATACAGAGGAATGACGATCCTGAAGAATGAGCCGTATCATCACCAATAAAATAGAATGGTCATAAATCAGATGAGTTCAACTCCTTTATCTGTAAGCTTAACAAGTCGTTCGCGGTAAAGCGCCCCAACAGCCTTTTTAAAAGCTTTTTTACTGATCTGTAATTTAGATTTAATTTCTTCGGGGCTACTGTTGTCGTTAAGTGCAAGTATTCCGTTTTGATCCTTGATCAATTTTAATATTCTCCATTTCACATCATCAACCAGTTCATAACCGCTTTTTTGGAGACTTAAATCTATTTTCTCATCCTCGCGGACGCGTTTCACAAACCCTTGTAATTTATCGCCAATACGGATGGATTCATAAATTTCGTTTTTGTAGATCAAACCGGAATAAAGGTTGTTTACGATGGCATTAAATCCAAGGTCAGTTTCAGAATAGATTAGCAGATCAACAATATCTCCTTCCATCACATCGATGTCTTCACGGATAATAAATCTGCTGAGTTTTGTTGAACCCACTAAACGATCTGTTTCTTCATCTAAAAACACAAATACCACATAACTTTTTCCGGGTTCCATCCGTTGGGCTTGTTCACGGAAAGGAACCAACAGATCTTTGTCCATTCCCCAATCCATAAATGCTCCGATCTCATTTACCTGTTTTGCCGTTAAGTATGCAAACGTATCTGCTATAGCAAAAGGTTTAACTGTTGTGGCAATGAGTCTGTCATCAGAATCTCTAAAGACAAATACATTTAATGTATCACCGATTTTTGTTCCTTCCGGGATCCATTTTGTAGGCATTAAAATTTCTACATCACCCTCTCGGAAATAAATCCCAAAGTCCAATTCTTTTACAACTACCAATTCGTTGTATTCGCCTACTTGTATCATATTTGTATATTCTAAAATCTAAATAAGTTAATCTTTTTTTTACTTCGAGTGTTGTTGTTGGAGCGTATTGAAAAATGCTTCGTGGCTAGTTCCATGTAAATTACTCTAAAAAGCGTGACACTTGAACTAACGCTACTCCTGACTATATATTCCCTTCGTGTTCATCGCGTTTCTTAACTCCTTCCAGAATTGATGTTACGATTGATAAAATGAAGCTGAATAATAATGCATACCAGAATCCTTCAACATGAAATCCATCAACAATTTTAGCAGCGATCAGAATCATAAGTGCATTGATCACCAAAAGAAAAAAACCAAAAGTGAAAATGGTTACAGGAATAGTAAGGATGATCATGATTGGTTTAACAACTGCATTTAAAAAAGACAATACAGCAGCAACAACTAAGGCTGTTAGGAAATTATTCCCATCGATACTTACTCCAGGTAAGATATAGGAAGAAATAAGGACTGCGAGGGTAACGATAACCAGTTGGATGATGAATTTCATTGTTGAATATTTTTTGCAAAGGTACTTTATTTTATAGTTGCAATCGCAATCGCGCATTTTTGCCCGTCAATAGCCGCAGAAACAATTCCTCCTGCATATCCTGCACCTTCTCCGCAAGGGTACAACCCTTTAATCTGTGGATGTTCTAAGGTTTCTTTATCGCGTGGAATCCTAATCGGAGAGGAGGTCCGGGATTCAACACCCACAATTACTGCATCATTGCTAAGGTAACCGCGCATTTTTTTTCCGAATTCGGCAAAACCCAATTGCAAACGTTTTCCGATTTCGGAAGGAAGCAATTCATGCAATGGTGCCGATTTAATTCCTGGTTGATAAGAAACATCGGGTAGGAGCGGAGACAATTTATTATTTACAAAATCCTGTAAGCGCTGTGCCGGAGCGACTTGTCCGTTGTTTCCACCGGCATTGTAAGCCATTTTTTCCAAAGCCTGCTGATAACGTAATCCTGCCAAAGGACCGTGATCAGAAAACTTCTGATAATCTTCCGGTTCGATGGTAACAACAATTCCAGAATTAGCATACGGGTTATTTCGTTTGGATGGAGACCAGCCGTTGGTTACAATTTCTCCGGGTGCAGTAGCGCAAGGAGCGATAATGCCACCGGGGCACATACAAAATGAATAAACTCCCCGTTTTAGTGCCTGATGCACTAAGCTGTATGAGGATGCCGGGAGGAAGTCCCTTTTTTTTACGACCTCATTTAAGGAGCAGTGGTATTGCAACGAATCGATCAATGCTTGCGGATGTTCAACACGCACTCCCATTGCAAATGTTTTTCCTTCTATTAAAATGTTTTTCGAATGCAGTAATTCAAATATGTCGCGTGCACTGTGTCCTGTAGCTAAAATTACCGCATCGGCAACAAATTCAGTTCTTGAGTTTGTATCCGTATTATTGCAAACAACACCCTTTATTGCACTATTTTTGATGATCAGATCGTTTACATGAGAATTGAAATGAACTTCTCCGCCATGTTCGATAATGGTTTGGCGCATCGCTTCAATAATTTTCGGAAGTTTATTGGTTCCGATGTGCGGATGAGCTTCAATTAAAATAGTTGAATCCGCGCCATGAGCGACAAATAATTCAAGCACTTTTGTTATGTCCCCACGTTTCGTTGAACGGGTGTATAATTTACCATCGCTATATGTTCCCGCACCACCTTCACCAAAACAATAATTAGAGTGTGGGTCAACAATTCCTACTTTATTAATTGCTGCCAGATCTCTTCTCCGGTCTTTCACATTTTTTCCGCGTTCAATGACAATAGGTTTAAAACCATTTTCTATCAGTTGAAGTGCAGCAAACAATCCTGCAGGTCCGGCTCCGATAACAATTACGGGTGTTTTTGAAGATACATTGGAATAGTTGGTTTTAAAATCCGGTTCAGCAGGAATTTGTTCGTTGATATAGATATCGATTTTTAAGTTGATCTTAATGTTCCGGGAGCGGGCATCGATCGATCGTTTGATGATCTTAATAAACGTTATGTTGTTTTCGGGAATGTGTAATTGCTTTGCAGCGATTGTTTTGATTACACTTTCATTGGCAGCCTCCTCCGGAGAGAGAACTAAGTTGAGTTCGTTTTTCATTTATTGTGGCACGTATTATCGTGCAATGGTTATACAATTGTTTAGGTTTTAGCTAAAGCTTTATCCTTCAAATGTTATTGAAATTAAAAATACTTTGGAATTTAGTTTGTCAATCGAATTGGAGTAGATCGTATTGTCTTTGATCAATAGATTCTTAGTTCCGATGCTTAATTTTCCTTCAATGGCGAATTTAAAATACTCCAGATAAAATTCGGCTCCGGCACCTACTTCATAGAAAAAATCATCCCTTATTAATTTAACGATCTGTTCGTTTGGATCCGTGCTTGTCACCGTATTCCGTTTCGATGCGAGATCGAGATTATAACCACCACCAGCAAGAATATAGGCTCCGAAATTATTTACCCGTTTCGAACGAAGTTTCAGATCCAGTGGAAAATTAAGAAAAGTCGATTCAATGGATTTCTTTCTTACAATGGTATCGTAGCCTTCAAATGAATATTGAAGGTTTCTTTCCGCAAAAGAAAGGTTAGGAATAAAACGAAGAGTAACATATTGATGCAGCATTAATTCGGAAACGATCCCGAGATTAAATCCGTATTTCGGAATTGATACAACACTCTTTAATGTATCAAAACGTTCGAAGTGAGGAGCTGGATGAATAATAAAGTTCGCTCTGTTTACGCCAAGGGTAAATCCAAAGTGCATCCGCGCCTTATAATAAGTAGGTAAGTTGCCTCGCTGTTCTTGTGCTGAAGTAAAAATAGCAGCAAAAACAAAGAGTATAAGAAGTGTATGTTTATATTTGATTTTCAAGTGTAAATTTATTTGTAAACGTAAATATCGGTTATTTATTTTCGTGCGACATAAATGGATGCAATTCCAAAGGATACCGGAATGGCCTTTGATTCTTTAAATCCCGCTTTTCGTAACACATTTAAGAAATCTTCGCCATCAGGAAATGCTTTTACAGATTCGGGTAAATAGGTGTATGCTGAGCTGTCTTTAGAGAATATTTTTCCGATCATAGGAGTAACAAAACGGAAGTAAAAATGATAAATTTGTTTGATAGGGAATTTGCGAGGCTTGGAAAATTCAAGAATAGAAACCATTCCGTTCGGGCTCAATACTCTGTAAATATCGTTGATTCCTTTTTCCAGGTTCTCAAAGTTCCGCACTCCGAAACCAACGGTAATAGCATCGAATGAATTGTCAGAAAATGGCAGGTTTTCGGAATCACCAAGCTTTAATTCAATTTTATTCTGTAGCCCCAGTTTATTGATTTTTTCAACTCCGAACTTCAGCATTCCTTCTGAAATATCAACTCCTACTACTTTGTCGGGATTGAGTTTCATTGCTTCAATAGCGAAATCTCCAGTACCTGTAGCGATGTCTAATATGGTTTTGGGATTGTTGTCTTTTAAAAGTTGAACCGCTTTTCTTCTCCAGCCTTTGTGAATACCCATTGAAAGCAATTGATTCAGAAAATCATATTTCGGAGCAATGTTATTGAACATGGTTGCAACCTGTTCTTTTTTGCTGGTCGTCTGATCTTTATAAGGGGTAACGGTATTGTTCATTTATATTCAGGTTCAGAATAAACGATCTATTCGGTTTGACTGTTAAAGCGCTTACATTTTTAATTTGAGAGCCTCTTCAAGTAATTGTTTTTTATCTATAGGAACAACGCCCACTTTTTCACAAACGAGTCCGCCAGCTAAATTAGCGAGAGTCGCTGTTTGAACAGGAGAAAGGTTTGCCGCAATGCAAAGTGCCGCAATACTTACTACCGTGTCGCCAGCTCCGGATACATCTGCAATATTACGAATGTGCGCAGGAACCAATGCTTTTGTTTTTGAGCTATGTGTATATACTCCTTTTTCAGAAAGCGTGATCAAAGCTGTTTGGATGTTTTGTTTTTTTATAAAACGATCCACAACTTTTTCGAGTTCTTTAATGTTGTTGTGATTGAATTCAATTTTTAATCCTTCTTTAAGTTCCTTTAAATTCGGCTTGAACAATGTAACACCGGTATAAGCCATAAAGTTTTTCTTCTTAGGATCTACAACAGTTGGGATCCCTTTTTGTTTTGCAAAAGTGGCAACAGTATTAATTAAATCTTCATTGATGCAGCCCTTGTCATAATCTTCAAAAATGATCACATGTATCTTTTCAGAAGCGATCAGTTTTTTGATTTCAGCACTGAGTGAGTTAATTTCCTTCACGTCAATTGTGCTTTCAATTTCTTCATCCACGCGAAGCATCTGATGATTGTTGCTGATTACACGGGTTTTAATGGTTGTTATTCGGTTTTTACTTTTAAATATTCCTTTAGAAGAGAGTTTTTGAGTTTTTAATAAATTTAAAAACGTTTTCGCTCCGTCATCATCACCAATTACAGAGCAAAGAATCGGATTTGCGCCCATCGCCTGAATGTTCAGGGCTACATTTGCAGCACCGCCCAAACGGTTTTCTTTTTTATTTATAGCAACAATAGGTACGGGAGCTTCAGGAGAAATGCGGTTTACATTCCCCCACATATATGCATCAATCATCACATCACCAATGATAAGTACATTGATCTTGTTGAATGATTTGAAGGTTTCCTTAAAATTTGTCATTGCCCGAAAAAATTAGTTCAATTTTGCCAAAGACTCTTTGATTCTTTTTACAGCCTCAATTAACGTTTTTTCTGCAGCAGCGTATGAAAAACGAATACAATTGTCGTCACCAAATGCGTCACCGGAAACAAGCGCAATATTTCCTTCTTCAAGCAAAAACATGCTTATGTCGTGTGAGTTTTTTATTGTATAAGTGTTATATGATTTTTCAAAATAGGAAGAAATATCAAAGAAAATATAGAATGCGCCATCAGGAGTATTTGTTTTTAAACCAGGAATCTCATTTAGGGAAGCCAAAACCAGATCTCTGCGTTTTTTGAACGCATCACGCATTTCAAATGTAACAGAAGGATCAGCCTTTGCTGCTTCAAGTGCTGCCATTTGAGAAATAGAAGAAGTACCGGATGTAAATTGTCCCTGCATTTTTTCACACGCCTGAGCAATCCATAATGGGGCACCTATGTAACCAATTCTCCATCCCGTCATTGCAAATCCTTTCGACATTCCATTAACGGTTATCACACGGTCGTAGATAAAATCGAATTGAGCGATACTTTCGTGTTTGCCAATAAAATTGATGTATTCATAGATCTCATCTGAAATAATATACAGATCAGGAAATTGAATGATTACTTCAGCAAGGGCTTTTAATTCTTCTTTAGTATAGACAGAACCACTTGGGTTACAAGGAGTACTGAAAACGATCATTTTAGTTTTTGGAGTGATCGCCTTTTTTAATTGTTCAGGAGAAATTTTAAAATTTGATTCAACAGAAGTTGGAATTGTAACCGGAACTCCCTCAGCGAGTTTGATGGTTTCTATGTAACTAACCCAATAAGGGATAGGAACAATTACTTCTTCGCCTGGATTAACAAGACTTAAAATTACATTTGCGATCGATTGTTTCGCTCCTGTTGAAACAATAATTTGTTCGGGAGTATAATTTAAATGATTGTCGCGTTTAAATTTTTCAGAGATAGCCTTACGGAGATCAGGATACCCGGCAACCGGAGAATAACGGGTAATGTTATTATCGATGGCTCTTTTAGCGGCATCTTTAATGAATTGAGGTGTATCGAAATCGGGTTCACCAATACTAAGACTGATGATATCTTTTCCTTGTGCCTGCAATTCACGGCTTTTTTTAGCCATTGCCAGCGTTTGTGATTCTGCTAGGTTATTTATTCTATCAGATAGTTTGCTCATAATAATTAGAGTTTAGAGAACACAAATCTACTAAAATTGTGTCATTCAAGTGTGTTAAAAACGATTTATACCAAATATTAACGACTACTCTGCTGGAGGCAGATTAAATTTTGCCCAATCTTCCTTTACAGGACCGTATACAGATGGAACCTTTAGTCCGGATTGGCGCATTAAAACGCTTAGTTGGCCTCGGTGATGCACTTGGTGCTTTATTAAAACAGAGAGCGTTATACCATTTTTCCAATTTTCACCATATAAGTATACTTCATCTAATAAAACGCTGTCATTCCACTGTTTTTCAACTTGTTCGGTTACAGATCTGGCCGATTTTTCATATGCATCGATAATTTCTTCAATAGTATCCGGAGCTTTGCTGTGTTCTTCCGGTCCTTCAACCGAAAGTCCGGTTTTATTCATCATTTCATTTAATGTGATTGTGATGTGCCAGCATAAATTGGCAATACTTCTTACATTTTCATAGTCTTTTTTGTTGAGCGCTTCATTCGTAATTTTTTTAAAAACGTTAAGTGTAGCTTCACTTTCATAAACCCATTCTGTTAAAAAGTCTGTTGTATTTCTGAACATAATTTTAATTTTATTGTCCGCAAGTTTAGGTAAAAATATGATTGGTCGTGTTCGTTTTGTGAATCTTCCCGATTGATTTAATTATGTGTTGAAAAATTGCGATATTTAGCCACTAAATAAGAATAAATATGATAAGGGTAAGTTGAAGATATAGAATATAAGATCATCTGTCAACTTTGCTATTTTATTATTAAAAATACCTAAAACAAAAAAATATGGATCCATTGTTTGAGATTATGAAAATACTTTTGCCATCGGCAATTGTTTTTTTAACAGCTTATTATTTAGTAAAGAATTTTTTGGATCACGAAAGCAGAAAGAGAGTACTGGATTTGAAATTGGCAAATCAAACGGTAATCACTCCCATTCGTTTGCAGGCATATGAGCGCGTGATTCTTCTATTAGAACGAATCAATCCTACAAGTATGGTAATGCGACTAAATAAAGTAGGCGGTGCAGCTGCATTTCAGGGTGAGTTGTTAAAAACGGTGAGAACCGAGTATGAGCATAATTTGTCGCAACAGATCTACATGAGTGCAAAATCGTGGGATGCCGTTGTTAAGGCAAAAGAAGAAACAATTAAACTGATCAATGTTGCATCAACAAGAGTTACTGCAGATTCCTCCGCCATGGAATTAGCACAGGCAATTATTACTGTTTCCTCACAATTAACTGAATTACCAACAAAAGCTGCAATTGAACTCATCAAAAAAGAAATAGGGAAAGAATTCTAACGTCAAAAAAGTTGAATTTTTAAATATGGAATTTGGAAAAGCATTCATTAACCAAATTCTCAATTGATGAATAACCTTATATTATGGAAGAAAAAGAATTAAAAGACAAGTTTTTAACAGATTCGAGCATTGAAATAAAGCGTGTTTACTCCAAGCTTGAAGTGGCAGATGAGCAACCCGGTGAGTTTCCATTTACCCGCGGTGTTCAGTCAACCATGTATCGCAGTAAGTTATGGACAATGCGTCAATATGCAGGATTCTCAACAGCTGAAGAGTCCAATAAACGTTACCATTACTTGTTAAATAATGGTACAACTGGTTTGTCGGTCGCTTTTGATTTGCCTACTCAAATTGGTTACGACAGCAGCCATGATTTTGCAGATGGAGAAGTAGGGAAAGCAGGAGTTGCAATTGATTCCTTGAGGGATATTGAAATATTATTTGATGGAATTAAACTGGAGAATATAACCACTTCAATGACCATTAATTCAACAGCATCCATTCTTTTGTCGATGTATGTTGCATTGGCAAAAAAGCAGGGAGCCGATTTAAAAAAGATCTCCGGAACAATTCAAAATGACATACTAAAAGAGTATGCGGCAAGGGGAACATATATTTATCCTCCGAAACCAAGCATGCGCATCATTACTGATATTTTTGAATATTGCAGTAAGGAAGTGCCAAAATGGAATACCATTTCAATATCCGGTTACCATATCCGTGAAGCCGGTTCTACTGCTGTTCAGGAATTGGCTTTTACACTTGCGAATGGTAAAGCGTATCTAAAGGCTGCAATCGATAAAGGTTTGGATATCAATGTTTTCGCTAAACGATTATCTTTCTTTTTTAATGCACATAACAATATGTTTGAAGAGGTGGCAAAGTTCAGAGCTGCTCGAAGAATGTGGGCAAAAATCACTAAAGATCTGGGAGCGACAGATCCGAGAGCACAAATGTTGCGTTTTCATACACAAACAGGTGGTTCTACCTTAACTGCTCAGCAGCCGCAAAATAATATTCCAAGGGTAACTATTCAGGCAATGTCGGCTGTTTTGGGAGGAACCCAGAGTTTGCATACAAATGGTTTTGATGAGGCAATAGCATTGCCAACAGAAGAAGCTGCAAGAATCGCCCTACGGACACAGCAGATCATTGGTTATGAAAGTGGAATTACGGATACCGTTGATCCTTTGGCGGGTTCTTATTTTGTGGAGGCTTTGACAAATGAAGTAGAAGCAGCAGCTTGGGATTATATTCATAAAATTGATGCCATGGGCGGTTCTGTTGATGCGATAGAGCAGGGGTATTTGCAAAATGAAATTGCCGCATCTGCATATAAATACCAAAAAGATATTCAAACAGGTGAAAAGGTAATTGTTGGTGTAAATAAATTCACAAGTGAAGAAGCGCCATTAAAAGATGTTTTCACCGTAGATGATTCAATCCGCCAATTACAAATTGATAAAATAAACAAAGTGAAGTCGGAGAGAGATAATGAAAAAGTATCCTTACTGCTTAAAAAATTAGATGAGCATGCGCGTGCAGATGTGAATCTGATGCCTGTAATTCTTGAATCGGCTGAAAGTTATGCCACATTGGGAGAAATTGCAGATACCATGAGGAATGTTTTTGGTGAATATGCCGGATAATTAACCGGTTAAGATAATATTCAAAAAGAGCAATGATTTATATCACTGCTCTTTTTGATTTTTACAATCAAAATTTTTTCTTTCGCGATTTACATTTGTAAATAATCGAAAAAGTTTTGTAAAATGAAGCCTAAGATACTTGCCATATTGTTTTTTACTGTTATCAATTCTGTTCAGATATTTTCACAGTGTACTTTAACGGCAAATTGCAGCGGTGGTAATTGGTCCGCTGCTTCAACCTGGACTCCATCAGGTTGCGGAGGGCTTACTGTTCCTGGTAATAATATGATAATTGTTATACCTGCTTGTGCAACTGTTGTTGTTGATATTAATTCGCCTACTTATTCGGGCATGACTATTCATGTTTACGGATCGTTGTATTTTAATGTCGGGCAAAAAATTAATTTGAGTGCTAATGGTAATGTGTATGTACATGCCGGTGGGAGTTTGGATGGCGGAAACGGTGGCTCAAAAATTACGATTGATGGATCGAGTGTTTGGGTTGGTCCGGGACCTGATGCAGGTCCCTTGTCTTTCGGGTCATCACCACTTCCGATTGAACTACTTTCATTTACAGCGATTGCCGAAAAAGCTTCAGTAGATCTTTTGTGGAGCACAGCTTCAGAATTAAACAACGATTTTTTTACAATTTACAGGTCATTAGATGGTGTTGAATTTGAGCAAGTTGCTGTTTTGGATGGGGCAGGAAGCAGCAATAATATGATCGTTTATTCTTTTTCAGATAATTCTCCTTATTCCGGAATTTCTTATTACCGTTTAAAGCAAACAGATTTTAGTGGAAACTATTTGTATTCGAATATGGTCAGTGTTCGTTTTTCGGTCCCGGAATTTTCATATAATCTCTTTCCCAACCCTGGAGATGGTTCATTACTTACTATTTTATTTTCATCCGCTCCATCTGAGGATATAAAGATTGTTGTATTTGATGCAGTTGAAAAAAAAATTAGCTCAGAAATAATAGACATAATAGATGGTTCAAGAGTAGAATATCAATTAAACTCTTTAGGTGGACTACCTGCTGGGGTGTATTTTCTTTCTGTTTTAGTTCAGAATGAAGAAAGAAGAGAAAAAGTGCTTCTTTGTAAATAGATCGTTCTAGTGGAAAACTATTTTTGAGTTTTAGTTTGTCTTAAGGTTAGATGCCTAATCTGTCGTTTGTGTATGATTATTCTATATTGGTATTAAAAAAAAATATTATTTATCGATTTATTTGGCCTAAAAGGAGTTCTTTTTTGCTATAAAGATTCAATTACTACAAATAATGATTTATTTTTTTCTTTATGCAACTTTATTTGTATAATTTCGTCTAAATCTTGATGATGTAAGGTTAATCGAACATATGAAAAAAAAGGCACTGCTTCTATTCTTTTTTGTAAATTCAATTTTTTCTGCTACGCTCTATTCAAGAGCAAATACGGGGTTTTGTATATCCCGAACATGGTCTAAAGTTGCTTTTGGATGTGTTTCTTTTGCTTGTAAGCCATCAGCGTTTTTTTATTGTATTGCTTTTTTATGTCTTTAAAACCTTAAATTTTTTAATATTCGGATCATCACAATGGCAAAAACATGCTCTCTCCTTTTTTTTGTATTGTCACTTTCCAGTCCAATACTTTCACAAACCGGACCGGCAGGTGTTGGGACAAATACGGTCTCCATCTGTCAAAATAGATTTTGGCTGAAAGCAGATGTTGGTGTATTCAATGATGCCGGAACTACACTCGCTTCGAATGGCAACCTCGTTCAACAATGGAATGACCAATCCGGAGTTGCTAATAATGCTATTCAAGCTACTTCAGGTAGAAGACCAAGATATGTTTCAAATGCGATAAATGGCTTTCCGGCCATGCGTTTTATTGGGACAAGTTATGTAACGGCAAGTGCATTGCCTGGTATTGCAAACAATGTTGGTTACACTTATCTTATTGTATTTAAAGACACATCTTTTACTGCAGGCTCAATTGGAGATGGTGTCGGTGATTATATTATTGACAGAGGTGCACCGAGTACTGAAGGAAACGAACTCAGTAGTTTAAAAATTTGCAGTACTAATAAATATGGATTTCAGAAACGAGATGGTACCGGATCCGGTTTAGGAGGCCCTATTAGTATTACTTCGGTAAATACAGCTAATTATCACATTATTGACTATAGGCAAATCCCTGGAGCAAACAAGACTTATGAACTTTATCTTGATGGGGCATTTGAAAGTTCATTAATAAATAATGATGCCAATTACACTCCCCAGACTCCACAAATAGGTCACCATTATCAATCTGCTCTTGGTGGTATTAAAGGGTATATTGCAGAGGTGATCTTATATAATTACAATGTAAATAATGCTCAGTTGTATATTCTGAATAGTTATTTAGCAGCTAAATATGGTTTAGCACTTACCTCCAATGATAAGTATAATGGAGATACTCCTGCAAATGGGAATTATGATTTTGAGGTAGCGGGTATTGGCAGAGAGGCATCTGCTTCGGCAATTAATACTGAATCAGCCTCTTCAATAAGTGGTGGTTTACGAGTTTCTCAGGGAGCCACACCGTTAGAAAATAATGAATACTTAGTTTATGGACATCAATCGGGTGCGAATTCTATGAATTTTACTGATATAGTTGGAATGAGTGCAGGTACTTGGGTTGGTCGTTGGGAGAGAATATGGTACTTTGATTTCAGCCATTCTGCAGCGGGATCAACGTCTGAAACGCTAGACCTCACATTCGATATCAGTGATGGTGGAATGGGTGCAACTACTGCTGCAACGGCAACTAATTACAAACTATTATACAGAGCAGGACTTACTGGAAACTGGACCGAGATTGCAATTACTCCAACTATTTCAGGCGATAGAATTACTTTTGCCGGGTTGGCATATAATACACATGGAAATGGTTATTATACTGTTGGAACACTTGATAACGCTATTAGTCCTTTGCCAATAGAACTACTTAACTTTAATGCAAAAGTTAACAATAATAAAGTTGATGTTAATTGGACAACAGCTTCTGAGTTTAATAACGACTATTTTACAATTTACAAATCGAAAAATGGTATCAATTTCGATCAAATTGCGATTGTTGATGGGGCAGGAAACAGCACTTCCACAAATAATTATTCTATAGTTGATAATACTCCCTTTGAAGGATTGTCTTACTATCGCTTAAAGCAAACAGATATTAACGGAGAGTATTCTTTTTCTAATATTGAACAGGTCGAATTCTCGAATCAAGAATTTTCATTCAATGTTTTTCCGAATCCCAATAGTGGAAACACGATATTCTTTAGCCTGTATTCAGAAGCGGGAGAAAATACGACTGCGGTTTTTTACGATGTAACTGGAAAAGTTGTTTTTTCTTCACAATTTACTTCTGAAAAAACAGGAAATGAATTTTATGAGATAGATACACCTTACGGCCTTCCCAACGGGATTTATATAATCAAAATTACATCCAACCAAAATACCTTCTTCGAAAAAATGATTTTCAAATAATTCAACAATCAATAAATTGTCGGTGTTGTCAAGGAAAGTAGATGAAAGGTCTAGGCCAGACTTGAATTTAACCTGTTAAATTTTTTATTCTGACGATATATATTATTAATTGGAAGATCCTTTAGACACAATACGCAATTATTTTTTCAATTTATAGGTAAATCGCCTTTTAATCTCGCATAAAAACAATTAAGTAGTTTTAGATTAGTAATTTTTATATTGATATTCAACTTTTTTGTGTAATTTTCGACTAAATATTACATAAGTAAGAATTAGACAATAAATGAAAAAGCATCTACTCCTCTTATTTTGTTTTTTTTTATCATTTTCAGTATTTTCTCAAAGTTGTGCTAATTATTCTGCAGTTCGCACAACAGGAATAACTTATTCCTCAATGGGAACTGCAGGAAGCGTTATTCCTTTTTGGTTAGGCCAAATTGCAAATCAAAATGACGACAACAGAAGTATTCCTGTTCCATTAGGATTTGATTTTTGGTATTTAGGTACTCGTTATACATACGTCAATATTGCTATTAATGGATTTATTGATTTTTCTCCCACAACCTACGATGGGAATTATCCAATAGGAGATCCAAATCCAGCCCCACCTTCTTATATTACTTGCGGAGCAGGTCCTTCTTATCGTCAAGATGGTAGTGCCTTCCTTCGAATTCCATGTGCAGGAGCTGTTCCTCCCGTGTCGTATGGCGGAACATATATAGCATTGGCAGCAATGTATTGTGATTTATGGGTTAATAATGGAACAGCAGCTGTTGCAAATTCTATAAAATACCAAACTACAGGTGTTGCTCCTAACAGAGTTTTTACGGTTGAATATTTTGATATGGACGATTTTACAGGCGGTGCTCCAGCTAGTTATAATTTCCAAATAAATTTATATGAAACTAGTGGGCTGATAGAATATGTATACGGAACAATGACAAATGGTGGAGCTACTCCTTCCTATGCTTGTGGAATAAATGGAAATATTGTTAATCCTATTACTGCCGCTACCCTTTTGTCTCAACAAGCAGATAATTCGGGAACATTTGGTTCGGCTGTTACTCCATTGCATACAACAATACCTACTTCCAATAGTAAAATCTCTTTTACCTCTGGATGTTCCGTTGCTCCTGGAGGGCCTTTAACGTTTACAGCAGTTGGGTATACTTCTATGACACTTAATTGGACAGATGCTTCTGCTACTGAACTGGGTTATGTCATTTACATGTCAACTGATGGAATTAATTATTCTTATTATACTCAAACAGCTGCCAATGCTACTTCTTTTGCAGCAAGCAGCTTATTTGGAACAACTTACTATTGGAAAGTTTATGCTTTAAGAGAAGGTTGTTTGAGCGGACCTATTAGTGGTTCTCAAGCTACTCTTACTGCAGGAAATTTTATTTCAATTACAACTGGTAATTGGAGCAATGGCTCCACTTGGTTGGCGGGTACCGTTCCAACAGCAGGCGATAATGTTATTATTGATAACGGTCACGTTGTTACGATGGATGGATCATTCAGTTGCAGTAATTTAACAGTAGGCCAAGGTACAAGTGGAACTTTATTACTGGGAGATAATGCAACAAACCGCACGATAACTGTGCTTGGTGATATACTAATTAATTCTGGAGGATCATTAACCTCTAATCCCGGTTTTGTTGCAACACATACTTTGACTCTTTCGGGTAATTTAACCAATAACGGGACTCTTAATATGAGACCAGTGTTGACTAGTTTAACGAATATTGTCTTCAATAAAAATGGTAATCAAACCATTAGTGGGGCTGCAGTAACAAACAATTTTAATAGAATAACGCTGAATCTTGGAACCACCACCACTAATACCTTAGAGGTAACAGCTTCCAATTTTTCGGCACCAAGTAACTTTCTTGTAATGACAAATGGAACGTTTAAATTTTCCGTTCCAACATCTGCAGTTACTTTAGATGTATTTACAAGTATTACAACAATTCCTGCATCTTGCGCTCTGTGGATGAATAGCCCCAACTCAATTATGTATGCGCACTCAACATTGAATTTTCAAGGCGCATTAACTTGTAGTTCTGGTACTGTTAATGTGGGTGATAATGCTGACGAAATGTTAAACTCAAATGGTGCATTGCTAACCCTTTCAGGAGGAACTATTAATGTGTCGGGAAGATTGGATCGACCAAGTTTTGTTGCTGTTACAAATATAAATATCTCAGGAGGAACATTAAATTTAAATACAGTAGGATCAACTTCTACAACAAATTCTCCTTTTATGGTTGACGTAACTGGTTCTTCTTTTAATATGTCGGGTGGGACTATTGTGATTAGAAATGAAGGAGGTACTGGTGCTCAAGATTTAGGATATAATAATACAGGTTGCTTGAGTAATTTTAGTGTAACAGGTGGGACTTTGCAGTTTGGGAATGCAAGTTCAGCAGCAGGACAAAATATGCGAATTTTAACTAATATTCCTGTTGGTAATCTTGTAGTGGAAACAACAAATTCTCCTACGGCTACTTTAGTTACTAATCCACTTACAGTACTATCTGCTGTTAATATAAAAGCAAATGGAACATTCAATGCCAACAATCTGAATGTTACAGTTGGTGGTAATTGGATCAATGATGGAACCTTTCTTCCTGTTACAAATACTGTTACGTTTAATGGTACAGGGACTTTAACTGGTGCATCTGTTACAACGGCAAATTCAGCGTTTCACAACGTAATTATTACTGGTACACTTACTGGTCATGCTACAATGATGAATGTTAAAGGTAATTGGACAAATAATGGAACATTTAATCATAATAATGGAACAGTTACATTTTTTAACAATATAGCACAATCACTTACAAGCGCGTCACTTGCTACTCAATCTTTTTATAATTTAATCGTAAATAAGAGTGGAAATACCTTAACTGTAGTTGCACCAACAGTTACATTAAATATAAATAATGATTTTACAAATACAGCAGGAGGCTTTACTGCACCTCCCACAACTAATGTGGATAGAAATGTTTTGATTACAGCAGGAACAGTTACAGCAGGAGCTAATATTTTTGTGCGCGGAAATTGGACTAGAAATGGTGGTACTTTTACTCCTGGCTTAAACAGAGTCACTTTTGATGGCTCTATTGCCCAACAAATCAATGGTACTGTCGCCTCCCAAACTTTTTATAATTTTGATGTTGCCAAAACTGGAGGAACCCTATTAAACACGGGCGGTAGTGTGAATACAATTACTACTCAGGATTTTACTGAAATAACCGATAATTTCACTGCACCTGCAACTATGAATATTAACCGTAATTATTTATTAACAGCGGGGATATATACAGCTGGAACAACAACAAACGTAAGAGGTAACTGGACACGTAATGGCGGTACTTTTACACCAAATCTCGGTACCGTTCTTATTAATAGTACTACTGCTGTTCAAACAATAGGCGGAACATTGCCTACTACTTTCGACAATCTTAATTTAAACAACACTTTTGTAACAGCTTCGCCACAAATCACATTTGGGAGAAGCCAGAATGTGAATTTGCTCCTTACTTTATCTCAAGGAAAGGTAGACCTTGCAGGTTTTACCTTTACTTTAGGTACAGGTTCAGCTGCTGCAACAGTTGGGACACTTAGCTATGGGGCCGCAAATACAAGATTTATTGGTAATGGTACTTTTACGCGTTGGTTGAGAACGGGAACTACAATTGCCAGTGCTAACGTTGCCGGTGCTTTTCCAATGGGGGACCTTAGTCAACAATATTATACTACTTTATATGTATCTGCGCCTGTGACTGCACCTGTAACAGGTGGAACTATATCTGTAACATACAATGACCCTTATACAACTACTCCTGTTGCATTTTTAGATGTAGCTACTCCAATTCAGATTAGAAATGACGAAGTATGGAGCGTATCTACTGCTAATGGTTTAGCCGGAGGAACGTATACACTTAGAGCTGATAGAACTTTTTCTGGAGGAGCCGTTGCTGCGGTTTCTGACTTAAGACTTACTTTATTTGGTAGTGTTGTTGGTACTCATTTAGCTGCTGGGGGAACCGTACTAATTCCTCAGGTAAACCGTATCGCACTTACCGCGGCAAATCTTACCAACAATTTTTATATTTCTTCCATAAACGCTGCAGCCTCTCCATTGCCAATAGAACTGACACGTTTTACAGCAAATGTTTGTGATAAAAGTGTTTGTTTGGATTGGACAACCTTATCAGAAACAAACAACGATTATTATACAATTGAAAAAACAATAGACGGTTCCAATTTTGAAACAGTAGGAACAAGAGATGGAGCAGGAAACAGCACCTCATTGATAAATTATTCATTGATTGATAATTCTCCTTACGAAG